>JAIFKY010000295.1 GCA_020049345.1 Anaerolinea sp. | reverse complement strand
GCCGCAGATTGCACGGATTTCCGCTGATTTTAAGAACAATCCGCGCCAATTAGCGAAATCTGCGGCTAAGAATTTGGGGCGATTTTCCAAGGACTTGCTATTGTTCGAGTTCCTTCAAAAACTCAACGGTTGCGTTGGTAATTTGTGCCCATTGTTCTTCGGCAGAAATTGTTGCCGCGTTGTCGCCGGGCTGAAATCCGTACGAACCGAATTGCGCGTGATTGCCGCCTTCGATGACAACGTATTTTATGTTTGCTGGCATCAGGACTTTGGTCTCTTCGAATTTTTCCATGCCTGCCATGTCTTTTGTGCCATAAATTGAAAGCGTTTTGATGTCTGCGTTTTTGAGCGAATCATCGGCAGGGTAGGATGCAAAAAATACAAGTCCATCCAATTGATCCAAATGATCTTTGGCAAAGACCGAAGCCGCAACCCCGCCGAGTGAATGTCCGCTGACTGCCCAATGTTTTATTTCAGGGTGCTGAGTCAAGACCGGCGCGGCGGCGTTGATGTCAAAGAAAGCCAGGTTCAAAGAAACAGGCACGAGCGCGACAAAATACCCCTGTTCGGCGATCATCCGCAAGACCGGCGCGTAAGCGCGATAGTCCACTCGGCCGCCCGGGTAAAAAATAAAGCCGGTTGAGGGTTGCAGGTTCGCGGGCTGGAAAGTTATGTAGTCGCCGATTGTCACTGTGACAAGCGAATCTGATTCGAGAGCAGAGAGTGCTGCGGCGGTGGGTTTGAGGGGAGATTCAGCCCAAACGACAAATCCAATGCCCATTAATGCCACCCCAACCAACAGTCCAAGAAAGATGCGTTTTATTATTTTCATAAAAGTGATTTCGCCTTTTTCCAAATATCGTCAAACATTTCCACCGTCAATTTTCCCGTCAACGTATTTTGCTGACTGGGATGATAAGAGCAAAGCAAAGATAAAGGATGAAAGCTCAAGGATGAAGGATGAATGGAATAAACTGCTCCATGCGAAAACTTGAGGTTGCGAAGTGCGAATATTTTGAGGATTCTGTCGAACGCAATCTTACCTAAACAGACGATGACTTTGGGCTGGATGATTTGAATCTCGCGTTCGAGGTAGGGCTGGCAGGTATTCAACTCTGCGGGAGTGGGCTTGTTGTCAGGCGGAGCACAGCGACCGGATGCGGTGATGTACATGTCTTTGAGGATGAGATCATCGCTTCTGGATTCCGCCTCAGCCTGATTCGCAAACCCGGCACGGTGCAAGGCTGGAAACAGAAACCCACCCGAAGCATCGCCTGTGAATTGACGACCTGTGCGGTTCGAGCCGTGCGCGCCGGGGGCAAGCCCTACGACCAGCACACGCGCTTGCGGGTCGCCAAATCCGGGGACAGGTTTGCCCCAGTATTCTTTGTCTTTGTGTGCCTTGCGTTTTACCCGCGCAACTTCTTCGCGCCATTCCACAAGGCGCGGACATTTGCGGCATTCTATGATTTCCTGATTGAGTGAGTCAAGGGGATTCAAAGGGGAAACTCCTGTAGGTTTTATAAAAAAACGACGGGTTGCGCGCCCGTCGTTTTTTATCATTTGGTGTTTTCAAGCACATCCAGCAGGGCCTCGTATTCTTCCTCGCAGTGTGAACACATATCAAGGTGCTCCTGGACGAGCGGCATGAGTTTTTCGGCATCATGTGATTGGACTTCGGTTTCGACAAATTCGTCGAGACGATTGAACATTTCATCACAGGACATATCCTCGGCGCGTACGTCTTCGAGAATGCGTAGAAATTTGACGATGACTTCGTCTTGCAGTTCAGCCTGTGGTTTAAAGATGTTTTGGATGCGTTGAAAAATGTTTTTAATATTCATCGTAAAAAATGGACGATTAATCAAATCTTAATCTTACTTGTTCTCGAAAGCCATCAACAGGTCTTGCGGCGTAAGGTCTTCGAGGGCAAGCCGTCTTTTTAATCGCAGGCGGGCATCGTGCAGGAGTTTGTACAAGGCATTGCGGTTGGTTTTCATGCGTTTGGCGGCTTCGTCCATGGGGATGTCCTGCAAGCCAAGCAGTACCAACGCTTCGTGCTGTTTGGGCGTGAGTTCTTCATCTAAAATACGGCGGACGCGCGCAAACATATCAGAGCGTTCTGCCGAAGATTCGGGAGATGCATGGGAATCAGCGAGTAGTCCGGGGGGCGGTGGAGCGTCTTCATTTTCGGTTAGTTCGTCGAGTGACGAATCCCGCCAGCGTTTGCGGCGGAGTTCAGTTAGCGCAAGGCGAATTGCAATTTTATGTACCCAGGTAGTGAAAAGACTGCGTCCCTCAAAAGTATCCAGTTGATCAAGGACGCGCAGGAGAGTTTCCTGCGTCACCTCATCTACGAGCGGCTGAAAGAGAGGCGAATCTGAAGATAACCAGCGAGTGAGGGCGTAGGGCAATCCTTTTTGGATCACTTCCCGCAGGTCGTTGACTGCTTCTTCGTATATTTCACCCGAGTTTCGCAGGTCTGCAAGCCATGCTTCGTTTGTGCGTGTGGTCATGATGAATGGATTATAAAAGAAAATCAAGAGGGAAATGAGATTCTTATGAAACTATGAGACTTTTTGAATAGAGGCTAAAACCAGGGTGTTGGCGTAAAATAAGTGAGAAGTAAGCACAAAACTTTTGCTTTTTGCCCCTTGCCTTCAATCAGGAGAATTCATGCGTCATCCCCTTGAAATTGTTCCCCAAAATTTACGCAAATCTTTATTTTATGTTTTCCTTGTCTTGACCCTTCTCATCTTTGGCGTGTTCAGGTTGTTGGATGCGCCATTACGCACCGCTGCTGCGCCGAGTGGCATTGTTTCATTTGAATTAGCGCGGGAGCCAGACATGGCACGCGGCATCATTAATTCATGGGATTCAAATGCGCTTCTGTTTGCCGCCTTTGGGCTTGGACTAGATTATTTGTTTATGCCCGCGTATGCGCTCACGCTTTCGCTTGGTATTCTATTAATGATGAACGGCAGGACGGGCTGGGTTCTTCAAGTATCCGCGTGGATGGGGTGGGGGATATTCGCCGCCGCGTTGTTGGACGCAGTTGAAAATTATGCGCTTTGGATCGAATTGACTGGAACGGTTGTTTCACCCTATCCTGAAATTGCCGCGCTCTGCGCTTCGGTCAAATTTGCGTTATTGGTTGCGGGGCTTTTCACCATTGCCGCAGGCAGCCTGATTCGAAAATAAAAAAAGAGCGAGCGCTTTTTGCGTTCGCTCTTTCATCCTTCATCCTTGCTTTTCTCCCTACACCACAAATTTCATGGACGCGCTTACTTTTTGTCCTTCTCCATCTTCTAACTTGCCCAGCGGCAAAATCACATGGAACTGACTGCCTGGGAAGTTGATCTCGTCGTAGCCGGGGCTTTCCACGTAAATTTTTCCGCCGTGTGCCTCAACGATGCCCTTGGCTAGCGCTAATCCCAGCCCCGCGCCGCCGCCTTTGAAGCGTGTTTTGCTGGTGGAATGTTTGCCTAACTCGCCGGGCTGATAGAATTTGGTGAAAATAATTTCGTGAAAATTTGGGTCAACGCCCACGCCGGTGTCGCTGATGATGATCTCAATTGCGCCGTTGGGAAGGTCCATAATTGGAGGAACGCTGTGCCCGCTGATGCTGATTTTTCCATTGTTTGGAGTGAATTTGACAGCGTTGCGGATGATATGGTGGAATAACTTTCGTAATAAATTTGGATCTGATTTGACATGCGGCAGATCGGGGAGTTCTATGCTCAGGGATTGCTTGCGTTCTTTTATGGAATCAGCCTGTTCGATACAAATTTCTTGAATCAAATGTCCCAATTCCACAGGCTGGATATGCGGCATGAGTGAGCGCGCGTCAATTTGCGCGATGTCAAACATCGAATCCATGACTTCGTGCAGGCGGATCGTGCCATCATGTATTTTTGCCATCATGAATTTGAAGTTTGGATCCAGGCTGGTGTCTTCCATGAGCATTTCGCTATAGCCTTTGATCACCGTCAGCGGTGTACGCAGTTCGTGCGATGCAATGCTGATAAAGTCTGATTTGGCCTGATCAATGCGTTCAAGGTCGCGGTTATTCTTTTCCAATGCGCGCCGCGCCTGACGTAATTCATTGTTCAAACGCATCAGGTTGTCTACGAGACGCGCATTTTCCAACGCGACTGCGGTTTGGCTGGCGTGCGAGCCGAGGGTAACAAGGTCTTCTTTTGTGTAGCGGTTGCCGCTTAATTTTTGACCAAATGCCAGCAAGCCGATCCATTGTTTTTTTGCAAAGATGGGAATATAGACCTCGGCGCGCAACTGGCTGAACCAGTCGCGCTCAAAGGGAGATGCCGACCGGTAGGCGGGGAGCAGGTCCAGATCATATTGCAGAAGCGGACGTTGTTCCCGAACCAGATACGAAGCGATGGTTCCGTTTTCGTCCAACTCCACTGCAATCATTTGTCTTTCTTCGGGACTGCGCGCCGAGCGAAGCCTGTATGTTTTGTGCCCGTCAGCCTGGCGTTCCGAATCCACGAGGAAGAGAAATCCGCGCTCGATTTGCATGGCTTCGAGAATAATACCAACCGCGATGCTTGCAAGACGATCCATGTCTAAAATATTGCTGATGCTTTCGCTGTATTGGTGGATGGTGCGGCTTGCGTCGTATTGATCGCCTCTCGTCCAATTATTGACGGCGCGTGAGACCAACCCGAGCAATGGCGAGAAGATCATGGTCAACAGGAGCGCGATGAGCGCGCCCGCAAATAAGGGATTTAAGTTTTTGAAACTGGCTTGCAGTAATAAAATCCCCGCGACATAAAAGCCAACAATTACGAAAGCAATAAACAGGTACACCAGCGCGCGTCGGAGGATTTGTTTTAGATCAGGGACATGGTGTGTGCCAACTACATAAGCCATCAGAATTGCAACCGCCAGACGAATGGGCTGACCCGCAATGACGACATTGGAGAAAAGCAAAACATCATTGATAAATAACAGGAAAATCGTCGGCAGCCAGTAATTTAAGCGATTGCGAAATAACTGTTGTTGCGCATCCTTGTTTGCGTTTGCAATGGCAATGACCAGGCTAATGGAGAAAATCAGCCAGCCTAAAACAGACCATGCCGGAGCAAGCCGTGAGCGTTCTAAAATAAGGTTCCCGCTTTTCCAAAGCGTATCCGGCAGGTTGAGCGCGTTGGTGAGGATGAGCGCAAGTCCAAGCATCCAAACTGCCCACAAACCCGCCCAGACCCACCATGTCTGACGCTTTAAGAATGTTTGCAGGGCAAGCATTAAGATCGCAATTAAGGCTAACCCAATGTAAATTTGAAATTCCTGAAAAGCCGCCGCGCCGCCTTTTGAAGTTTCCCCATTGCGCCAGATTGCCTCGGCAATTGTCAGCACCATTGCCAGCAAGGCGTAAAAAGCCACAAACCAAGTGGATATTCCTTGTCCGTCATCCCGCCGTTGTACCGCAAAAAAAATTACGGGCAAATATAACGCGCCAAGTAAAAGCAATAAAACAAACTGTGCCAATGATATATTCATAATAATTAGCAGGATTTTACCCGAAAAAAAAGGTTAATCGGTTATCATTGTTGTTATGCTTACTTCCCGTACCTCCCGTCTTAAATATAACTTCTCTGCGGATTTTTTTCGCCCGGACGGGCATGTGATCTTTTCAGATCTAGCCGCCGCCCGTGATTTTGCCGCCCAAATGTCAGCGCTTCGCACTGAACCAGTCTCTGCTACTGATCTCTTTGCGCTTTCCCTGCTTGACGAGGCATATCATATCCTCCTCAAACATTTTTATGGCAGATATACAGGCGTCATGGGTCGCGCTATGGGACTTTTGCAATCGAGCCTCGGCTCGAAATATGACCTGACCCTCAGCAAGTTCACCGAGGAATTTCCGCCCATGTCGGTCTTTCGCGGTGAAACAACGGCAGGGGTTTATCTTTCAACCAAAGCCCCGCATTTCGGCGATTTCGGTCGCGGCGTGCGCGCGGCGACGATTGAAGAAATGTTGTTGATCAACAATTCAAACAACAACCCTGCATTGAGCCGCTACAAAGATTTGATTGACGAATCAGCCATGGAGGGGTCTGCATACAAGGAATTGCTGCAATCCCTGCTGACCTTCTTCTCTCAACAGCCAGGATTTGGCAACGGTAAGTCTGGGCTGGGCGAAACATTGACCGACATCCTGACTGCGCCGATCAAAGCCTCCCCCGATTCTTTGGAAGGACAGTTGCGTTTTGTCATCGAAAAATGGGGATACCTGCTTGGCGAAACATTCTCCGTCCGTGTTTTGCGCGGATTGGATTACCTGCGCGAAGACGCGATCCGCATTGGGCACGGACCCATTGATTCACAAAAAGCCGAAACCTACCTCCCAAATTTTGGCGGCAATGACTACGCAGAATACGAGCGTTACAGCACAGATAAAGATTGGATGCCACGTTTAGTTTTACTTGCCAAGAATACCTACGTTTGGCTGGGACAACTCTCCAAAAAATATCAACGCGACATCACGACCCTCGACCAAATTCCCGACGAAGAACTGGATTTGCTCGCCGCACGCGGATTCACCGGCTTATGGCTGATCGGACTCTGGGAGCGCAGTCGCGCCAGCCAGCGCATCAAACAGCGCATGGGGCAGGAAGACGCAGTTGCTTCGGCATATTCCCTGCACTCATACGACATCGCAGATGACCTTGGCGATTGGAACGCGCTGAACAACCTCCGCTCGCGTGCCTGGGCGCGTGGAATCCGCCTCTCTGCCGACATGGTTCCCAATCACATGGGCATTGACTCAACCTGGGTCAATGAACATCCTGAATGGTTCCTGTCCTCCTCGTTTTCTCCGTACCCATCTTACGCCTTCAATTCTGAAAATCTTTCAGATGATTCGCGTGTGGGCGTTTATCTCGAAGATCATTATTACAACAAGACCGATGCCTCTGTTGTTTTCCAGCGTCGCGATTTTCAAACCGGCGATGTGCGCTACATTTATCACGGCAACGACGGCACTTCCTTCCCGTGGAACGATACTGCCCAATTGGATTACACCAACCCCGCAGTGCGCGAAGCCGTAATTCAAGTCATCTTGCATGTGGCGCGTAATTTCCCCGTCATCCGTTTTGATGCAGCCATGACTCTCGCCAAGAAACATGTCCAACGTCTTTGGTTCCCCGAACCGGGTGCGGGCGGCGCGATTCCCTCGCGCTCGCAATATGGCATGACCAAATCTGAGTTTGACGAAAAAGTTCCAGAAGAATTTTGGCGTGAGGTGGTTGATCGTGTTGCCAAAGAAGTCCCCGACACGCTCTTGCTTGCCGAAGCCTTTTGGATGATGGAAGGATATTTTGTCCGCACGCTGGGAATGCACCGCGTTTACAACTCCGCGTTCATGCACATGCTGCGCGACGAAGACAACGCCAAATATCGCATGGCTATCAAGACCACGCTTGAGTTCGATCCGCAAATTCTCAAGCGTTACGTCAACTTCATGAACAATCCCGACGAAAAAACCGCCGTCGAGCAGTTTGGCAACGGCGACAAATATTTTGGCATCTGCACGGTGATGTCCACTTTGCCCGGTCTGCCCATGTTCGGTCACGGACAGGTTGAAGGCTTCTCTGAAAAATATGGCATGGAATTCCGCCGCGCCAAATGGGAGGAGACTCCCGACGAGGGACTCATTCGCGGTCACGAGTGGCGCATCTTCCCGCTTCTTCACCGCCGATACCTGTTCGCCGACGTCGAGCAGTTCCTACTCTACGACTTTTACTCTCCCGCCGGCGGTGTGGACGAGCAAGTGTTCGCCTACTCCAACCGCTTCGCTGACGAGCGCGGATTAATTGTTTATCACAACAAATTTGCCGAAACGCGCGGCTGGATCAAAACCTCCGCATCGTACATTGATAAGGGCGCAGGCAAAACCTTACGCAGAAACATCGCTGAAGGACTTGGATTGCCGCATGTGGGGCATGTCATCTTCAAAGATTACGTCACCCAGTTGGAATACATCCGCTCCTGCAAGGAAATCTGGGACAAAGGCATGTACATCGAATTAGGCGCCTATCAGTGCCACGCCTTCATGGATTGGCGTTTTGTCGGCGACAGCGAATGGCAGACCATTTGCGACCAACTCAACGGCGCAGGCGTTCAGTCCATGCAGGACGAATGGAGAAAGTTATTCGCCAAGGATGAAGAAGCAAAAGTTGAAGTGGAAGTTGTGAAGAAAAAACGCGCTGTTCGCAAAACTGTGGCGAAAGCGAAGGCAGCAAGTAAAAAAGTAAAAAGTGAGAAGACGAAAGTGACTGCCGCGAAGAAAGCCGTTGTGAAAAAGGTTCAACCCAAAGAAAAGAAACCGGCGGTTAAGAAGGTTGTCCCAGCGAAGGCAAAACCAGTTGCCAAAAAGGCAGTAAAAAAGACTGCTGAGCCAAAGAAAGCAGTTGCGACATCGTCCCCGAAGGGGAAGAAACCCGCGGTAAAGAAGCCGAAGTAAAACATAAAGACCTCCAAATTCTGAAAGAACTTGGAGGTCTTGGTTTTAGGGGTATGCACGCAAAAGGTTAAGCAGGTTGCGTGTAGATTCGTTTACCCTACAATTCCCATACGAACCTCGCTTTTGTTATTGACTCGCATTTTGAAAAGTACTATACTCACTCTATTGAGGTAACGCCCACATGCGATTATTTCCCGGACTACCCAGTTATGTTGATTAAACACACGCGGATATATCCGCGTGTGTTTTTTATATATTCCCTCAAAAAAGGAGATTAATACAATGGATTCTGGACTGATAGGCAAGGTCGAAAAAGCAAAAAGGTACGCTGAAGATAGGCACCGCTTCCACTTCAACCAGTTTGACCTTGATTTTCACGGCGACAATAGTGAACACCACGTTTCCTACAATAACGGCGTTTTTAATTGCGATTGCGAATTTTTCATTACCCACAAACGCTGCGGACATTCCATGGCGCTTGAGATTTTGCTCAAAGACATGATTATTGAGTCAGTATAGCAACCTAAAAACTGAATACCCCGACTGCCCTCCGCCACCGCGCAGGGCAGTTTTTTTATTAATCTGTGCAATTTGTGGATGAAATCTTCTCAGTAAATCCTAAACATTCTGGTGTACAATTTTCCTTATGAAATCACAATTTTCCCGACGTGACTTTTTAAAACTAAGCGGACTCACCCTCGGTGGGTTGGCGTTCTCGCCATTCCTGCCTGGTTTGACCGATTTCGACGATAGTTTCGTTGTGCGAATTGGCACTGTTGAAATGCCCGTTCGCACAGAGCCGACCGACAAAAGCCGCATTTATCAATCCTGGTATCGTGATGACCTTGTGCATGTTTACGAGCAGGTTGTTGCCGAAGAACCCAAGCACAACCCCGTCTGGTACCGCGTTTGGGGCGGCTATTTGCATCGTGGGCGCCTGCATCGCGTCAAGACCATTTATCAAACGCCGCAAGATATTACCGAAGGCAAGCGCACGCTGGCCGAAGTGACCGTCCCCTATACCGCGCCGTACTGGTACACAAAAGCGCGCGGCTGGGAAACACGCCAACCCCCGCTTTATTATGGTTCGGTTCATTGGGTCGAAGCAGTGGAAGATGGCCCGCCCATGGCCGATTACACGGGACCCTGGTATCGCATCCACGATGAACTCGATTCCAATGTTCCATACCATGTGCCCGCCATTCATTTGCGTATTTTCCCGTTGGATATTTTCGATCCCATCTCACCCGAAGTGCCTAATGAAGAAAAACTGATCGAGGTCAACCTTTCCACTCAAACGCTGATTGCCTATGAATACGGAAAAGCAGTATTCCAAACCAACGTCTCAACTGGTATTCGCGGCGGCGGGCTAAGCGGAGATAAAGGACTTTCCACCACCACCCCGAATGGCAAATTTACCATTGTAGAAAAAATGGCATCCAAGCACATGGGATACAGTTACTTCAACGTCGGGCAGGGCGGCAACCTGCTTGCAGATGAAAGCGGCTACGTTCTGCCCGGCATTCCATGGACTTCATTTATCGCGCCCATTGGTAGACCTACCGCAGGTCACGCATTTCATGGCACCTACTGGCACGAAAACTTTGGCACCGAAATGAGTCATGGCTGTATCAACATGCGTACCAACGAAGCCAATTGGATCTTCCGTTGGGCACAACCGCCTCATACGCCCGGGGTAATATCAAATCATACCGGGCACGGCACGCCGGTGGAAATACACTATTAATTCCCTGTTTGGATTCCCAGCCCATCACATCCTAAAGGATATGCTTTGCTATGCCATTACTTAACTGGAAAGGAAAGCGCCTTGCTCCGCCGCCCGAGCCTGTTACGCTTATTCAAGATGCATTTTTCTACCCGAATGGAATCGGTTATCCCAGCGCGCGCCCAACTGGGCGTGTGATTCTTGGCGATAACCTCGCTGTCATGTCTGCGCTCCTTCCCGAATACGAGGGACGCATTAACCTGATCTACGCCGACCCGCCATTTTTTACCAACCGAAAATTTTCCGCCCGCATTGGGCGCGGAGAGGACTCACGCAAGCCTGAAAAATGGCAACTAGCCGAAGGCTATCACGATGCGTGGCTTGACCTTGATTCCTATTTGCAATTCCTGTACGAACGCCTTGCATTAATGGTTCGTCTGCTTGCGCCGAATGGCACGTTATATCTCCACCTTGACTGGCACGCCGACGCCTACGCTCGCTTAATTCTGGACGAACTTTTTGGATCGGATGGCGTTTTTATCAACGAAATTATTTGGACATATCACGGTCCATCTCCAATCAAGACTGCGTTCAACCGTAAACATGACACGATCCTCGTTTACGCAAAAAGCAAGGATTATGTATTTAATGCAGATGCAGTCCGCGAGCCGTATAACCCAAATACAATCGCCACCTTCAAGTCATCGCGCAAAGCGGGTTTTGGGAAAGTGCCAAACCTTGAACGCGGCAAAGTTCCAGAAGATTGGTGGTACTTCCCAGTTGTGGCACGTTTGCACAGCGAACGGACAGGATACCCAACCCAGAAACCGGAGGCGTTGTTAACACGCATTATTCTTGCCTCATCCAACAAAGATGATTTGGTTGCTGATTTTTTCTGTGGCTCAGGCACTACTTCTCTGGTCGCTGCCAAAAATGGACGTAAATTTATCACCAGCGATGCCGCCATTCGCGCCGTGCATACTGCGCGCAGCAGGTTGGCTGAAACAGAAACAGTTTTTTCACTTGAGCATGATTCTGCTGTGAATGTTGTCATGTCTAATGAAACAAAAAATATCAAAGCGCATATCTCCGCCGACTCCGTTAGATTGGAAACAACGCTTGATGTGGATTTCTGGGAGGTGGACCCTGCCTGGGATGGGAAAATGTTCAGGAGTGCGGTGCAGGCTCAACGTCACGCGCGAAGCGGGGAACTTCCTCTCGAACTTAAAATAAAAATCGGACGCGCTCATCAAGTTTGCATCCGATTGGTAACAATTCAGGGGAAAGAATTTCAGTTAAATATCTAGGCGGTAGCCTACGCCGCGAATGGTTTTGAGAAGTTTTGGATTGTCAGGGTCAATCTCAATCGCGCGGCGTAGCCACGAGATATGCACATCCAACGTGCGCGTATCTCCGGTGTAATTGGTTTCCCATGCTTTTTTGAAGAGGGGTTCGCGCTCAACGACTTCACCGTGTTTTTCCATTAATAAATTTAATAGCGTTACAAGACGCGGTGTTAGTTTTGTGCTTTTACCGAGACAGCGCACACGGCGCTTTTCGAGGTCAAGGCGAATGGGACCAACATGCACAACGTTTTTCCCGTCACCGGGTAAAAGGGGTTTAATGCGATTGACAAGTTTTTGCACGGTAAAGGGCAGGGCAAGCACAGCATCAGCCACATCTTTGTTGATTATGTCATTACCGTTTTCAAGGATAAGGATAATGGGAAGTTTGGGGTCTTTTTCGCGAATGGATTGGCAGATGCGCAAGCCGGTACTGCGAAGCGTGGCGGCGTTAATAACTACAACGCTCGGGCTGATTTCTTTCAAGCGCGCAACCGCCTGACTGCCGTTTTGGGCAATTTGTACATCAAATCCCTTCTTTTGCAAATCGGCAGCAAAAGAAGGGATTTCTGCGTGACGGCCTTCAATGACCAGGAGGGTTGTGGTCTTCATAATTAATTAAGCGATAATGCCTGTTCTTTGTGATGAGAGTAACTTAACAACATATAAAATGCATGTTTGTATTTGTTAAGGTTAAATCATTATACACCAAATCTTAACAAATACTTTGGGTCTGACATTGTTTTGTTATAAAATTCTTATATATTGTTGTTGATTCGTGTGAATACTTTTTTTCAACTTTGCTTGACTATTTCCCGTTTACTATGGTAATATCTTCAACCATTCGATGCGGGGTGGAGCAGTGGCAGCTCGTCGGGCTCATAACCCGAAGGTCGCAGGTTCAAGTCCTGCCCCCGCTACTCAAAACCACAGTCTTTTAGACTGTGGTTTTTTCTTTGCCTACTTTCCAGTAACCAATGACGTTAGACAGATAAAAATATGACACTTGTTATATTCACCTTTCTGAATGTGACGTATAATATATTCAGAAAGGTGAATATGATAAAGAAACAAAATCCACTTGAACCCATTGCTGTTTTACTTGAAACCATTGCTCCGCTGACTCGTTTGCAAATTCTGCTGGCGATTGGGACAGGGGAAGCCTGCGTTTGTCACCTTGAAGCGGCGCTGGGTTTGCGGCAGGCATACATTTCGCAGCATTTGATGGCGCTGCGTAAGGCGGAATTATTGCTCGACAGGCGCGAGGGGCGGTATATTTTTTATCGATTGAAAGACCCGTCGCTGCTTGACTTGATTTCTGTTTCTGCCCGCTTGAGCGGACTCTCCGCTGAAACTGTTTCTGCGCTTATTAACACGCGGGTTAATCCTTCGTGTGAATGTCCGCAGTGTTTACCAATTCTTATCCCCGCAGTGAACCTGTAATCCATGACCACATTTACCCCGTCCTCATTTCCTCATACAAATAAACGTTTATTCGCTGTAATGGCTGCTGTTGTGGTTGCCTGGCTGGTTGCCTACAACATCATTCAACCTATCGCAGACTGGATTTCTTATTCTGCGCTTGGGCTGGCGCGTGACTCGCGTCTCGGTGAATCGCTTGCTTTCTTCCTCTATGATGTGCCGAAGATTTTGCTCCTGCTTTCGGGCATGGTCTTTGCCATCTCCATTGTCCGTACCTTTTTCAGTCCTGAGCGGACTCGCGCACTGCTTGGCGGGAGGCGTGAAGGTGTGGGCAATATCTTTGCCGCGTTGTTGGGAATCGTTACGCCGTTTTGTTCCTGTTCGGCTGTTCCGCTTTTTATCGGATTTGTGGAATCAGGTATTCCACTGGGTGTGACCTTTTCTTTCCTGATCGC
>JAIFKY010000027.1 GCA_020049345.1 Anaerolinea sp. | reverse complement strand
GCGCAAAGTGTCTGCCGCAAGGTTGGTTTCTTGCAGAACAACTTTTAAGTTAAAGGCTGGATTTTTGCTAAAGGACATTTCTACTCCAAATTAATATTTTGCAAAGGTTTTGCACAGGTATTTTATCATATTTGTACTGAATTGGTGCGAAATCTACATTCACGAAAACCTGTTCACCGACCCTGAACTGCTGAATCGTTGCCCACACTTTATTCGGGTAAAATTGAATCGCTTAATAAAAAAACATTCAAGAGGAACTTATGCCCCAAATTAAAGCAGTTAATCATGTCGCCGTTGTCGTGGATGATATGGAAAAATCCCTGTTATTCTGGCGTGACGCGCTCGGTATTCAATTGCACGAACTACGCGATGTCCCCGCTGAAAAATCACAGGTGGCGTTTCTGCCCGTGGCCGGCGCCGAAGTGGAATTGGTCATGCCAACCAGTGATGATTCAGGCATTGCCAAATACCTCGCCAAGCGCGGACCGGGAATGCACCACCTCTGCCTGGAAGTGGATGATATTGATGGGATGATGTTGCAACTCAAGGCGAAGAATATTCGCCTCATTAACGAAGAACCGCGCACTGCGGCAGATGGAAAAAAATACGCTTTCATCCACCCTGAGTCAACGGGCGGGGTGCTGGTAGAGTTGTACCAAATCTAAATTAACTAAAAAACCATGTCAGAGACCATCGAAGCCATTTTGAAGGGTGAGTGCGGACTTGTAAAAGACCGCCCAATTGTCGTCGGTGTCTCAGGCGGACCTGATAGCCTGTGCCTGCTGGAAACATTGCGGCAGGCTGGCTATTCACTTGTTGTCGCGCATTTCGATCATCAACTTCGCCCAGAGTCCGGCGAAGATGCGCGCATGGTGGAAAAGACCGCCTCTCGATTAATGTTGGGCTGTCAATTTGGCAGCGAAGATGTGCGCGCCCATGCCGAGCAGGAGAAACTATCCATCGAAGAGGCCGCGCGCAACCTGCGTTATCGTTTTATGTTCAAGCTGGCACGTGAACGAAACGCCCAGGCGGTGGCAGTCGGGCATACGGCAGATGATCAAGTAGAGACCATTATTATGCACTTTCTGCGTGGAAGCGCCCTCAATGGTTTGAAAGGCATGTCTTATCGTTCGGTCATAAAAACATTTGATCCCGAAATTCCCATTGTGCGCCCCTTGTTAAATATGTGGCGCGAGGAAACGGTTGTGTTTTGCGCCGCAAATGGCTTGCGCCCGCATTATGATTCAAGCAACGATTCAATTGATTTTCAGCGCAACCGTATTCGCCACCTTTTAATTCCCAACCTTGAAAGTTACAACCCAAAATTTCGCGAAGCAGTTTTGCGGATGTCCCAATCCCTTAAAGGCGATTATGTCTTTTTAATGGAAATGCTCGAAACTGCCTGGCATGAAACCGTGACAAGCTCAGATGAGAATTCCATCACATTCGACTCTGATTTGCTTTCCAAGTGTTCGCTTGGGCTTCAACGCAATCTGGTCAAACAAGCCATGCAAACTTTGCACCCCGCAGTGGATGTATCCTATTCCACGCTGGAGCGCGCTGTTTCAATGATCAACTCTCCGACTCATTTCTCGCGTGTAGATTTGAAAGGCGGTTTGCGAATGTTCCGCGAAGCAAACCATGTATATATTTGCACCGTAGATGCAGAACTGCCTTTCAACCTTTGGCCCCAACTGACAGGAATCGGCTCTGCGCTAGTCTCGATCCCAACCCAAATTGAACTTGCAGGCGGGTGGAAGTTTAATTGTGAACGTTGGGGAATGCCTGTTTTAGCGCGGGAACAGGCGGAACGAAACGAAGACATGTTTCAGGTCTGGTTGGACGTGGAGAATTTATCAAAGCCGCTTAATCTGCGAACCCGCCGCGCGGGCGATCAATTTTCCCCATTTGGTTTGAACGGTCATTCACAGAAACTATCCGACTTCTTTGTAAATGTGAAAATGCCGCAGCGCGCGAGAGATAACTGGCCCCTCTTGTGCGCGGGCGAGGAGATTATCTGGGTGCCTGGCTATCGTCCCGCACATGCCTATCGGCTTACGGCGGTAACCAAAAGCGTTTTATATTTCTCCATTTCGCGTCCGCGCGAGAAAGGAGCATAAAAAATCCCGTCCATTTTGGACGGGATTTTTTATGGTTGATTGCAAAAGTCCTACTTCATTTCGCCATTCAATTGTTTTAGTTTAATAAACAACTCACGCCATTGAATTTTAGATACGCCCAGTTTCTGGCGAATGGCATCCGCTTCGACGCCGGCTTGGTAATCGCGCACGGCGCATGTCCAACGGCACATATCAAAGGACAGGTGTTTGGTCAGGCTGGCTTCTGTGCCAATATCTTCAAGCAAATATTCCAATCTGCGCGGCGACCATGCGAAGACTTGATCAACGGGCTTGTATTGCGCCTGATATTCCTTGTAGGCGGCAATCCAATCTTCCTTCAATTCTATTTTTCGCTCTTTGTAACGGTTTGCCGGACTGGCATAGCGGATGAAAATATGTGGACCATTCTTAGCCTGAAGGTCAATGTGATTGGTGTGGATGCCCAGACATTCGCTTTTCTTAATGCCCGTGGTCAACAGGAGATAAACCAGCGTGAAAAAACGGGCATCTGGCTTGGTCTGGCGGCGGTGACGATCTGCGGCAAGCAGGACAGCCTCATATTCATCATTGCTCAATATTTGCGGAAGCGGACTGATGGCAGAGCGTTGCAAAACCTTTTCGGCCGGGTTGATGGATAATGTGCCGTACTGGTGCAGCCAGCGAAAAAATGATTTCACAGAGGTGATGCGCCGAGATAAAGTTTTTGGGCTGCATGGAATGCCGCGCTCTTTTTCCATCCACGCAAAGAAACGGTTGAGATCATCCGTAGTGATACTGCCGATGGATTGATCGGGCGCGAGGAATTGAGTCAGCAGACGAACATCTGAAAGAAAGGCTTTGACGGTGTTCGGCGAACGCCCTTGATCGTACATGAACATTTCCCAGCCGTTGAATGCAGTAGGGAGCAGGGTTTTGCTTGTAATATGTGCAGAGTCAGTTATGTTTGCCATAGGTTATCCTTGCGCGGTAGCGCATAGTCTTTTCGTATAGTTTAGCGAATATAAGGGGGGTTGTCAACAGGGGGAGGGTATGAAAATTACCGGCGCACCCTCTGGTTAATGCGACAAATCCTGTGGCTGGAAGCATGGCTCATAATCATAACCAAGGATCACACGATATTGAACGGGGCTGTTTGCGTCGGGTAGGGAAAGCACATTTGCCGAATACAGGTTGAGGGTCGAGATGATCGTCTGCCGTTGATTTGGATCCTGCGCGGGGGTGAAATCCACAATCACAGATGAGGTGTAGTCGCGGCGGTCAGCGGTCGCAATGCTGGTCTGGTAGCCCGCGTAATTAAGACGCGAGGCGGCGAGGGCGTCCCAAGTATCGAAAGGGGCGCCGTTTTGCACTTCCACGTTGATGGTTTTGCGCTGCACTGCGTACGTTGAGAGGGTGGTGGCTTCGATCAGCATTTGATTCAGTTCGGCTTCGTTTGGCAGCAGCACAGCCGCGCCGCCGGGAGTTGTCCACGAGCTGACGTAGGGCGGGCGGATGTAATAGCCGCGAATGTTTGCGTTGGTGAAGTTGAGCGCGTAGGGTGACATGCGTAACAGGTCTGTAATGCCAAGATCGGTGATGATGGTGCTGGAGAAGTCATTGTACAGTTGGGGAATTTTGCTGAACGTATCGGTTTGCAGGGCTTTGGTAAATATGGTGCGGATGACTTCCTGCTGGCGGCGTCCGCGGTCAAAGTCGTTGGATTTGGAACGTGATCGCGCATACCAGAGCGCAAGGTCGCCATCCATGTGAATCTGTCCGGGTCCAACGGTGAAGAGCCACCAGTTGTTTTCATTTTCAGGGTCGTACGACGGATCAATTAAACGCCAGTCGGTGTAGGCGCAGGAGATCGGCACTTCCACGCCGCCGAGCGTATCCACGATGCGGCGAAAACCATCAAACTCGACCATGGCAGTGTGATCAATGCGAATGCCGAGGTTGTATGCAATGGTGTCTTTTAATAAGCCCGGCCCGCCGCCCACATAGCCGGTAATTTCTCCGCTTTGATAGGCGGTGTTGATGCGTTGCATTCCCACGGTTGGAATATAAATCCACAAGTCGCGTGGAATGGAAATGAGCGAGACTTGCCCTTCCTTGGGCCAGACAATGGCGATAACCAAAGTGTCGGTGCGATACGACGAACCGGGGCGTTTATCCGAGCCGATCAGCAGGAAGTTGATGGTTTCGTTGTCGGTCAGCGGCGGCAGGGCTGTGGGCGCAACCGCAACAGATTCGACAATAGGGGGGGCGGCCAAGGTTGGGAATAATTGACTCACATCCACTGTGGCAGTGGGCGCAATTGGTGGGATTGGTGTAGGGGAGGCAGTTTCAGTCGGCAGAATTTGTTGCGGCGTTGGCGTATTAAGACCGTATGACAACAAGGAAGGCTGTGTTGGCGTATAAAGTGCGGGTTGAAATGGTGTGGGTGTGGCTGATGGGTTCGGCGCGGAGGTAATTAATATAAATGGCAGTGGGACTGCCGCGGATGCTTGCGCTTTAGAACCACAGGCAGATAATAAGATTGCAGAAATAAATAAAAGAAGAATGTAAGGCGATTTCATGTGGGCGTTTTGAGAGGCGTAAAAAAGGATTGAATGTGTGCTTGAATGGACTTGATAGAAAAACCGTCCCGAAGGTTTTGTTGAGAAAATTGAATCACTTTTATCAACCTTCGGGGCGGTTTCAATTGAAACGAAACGAACTTCTTAAATTAGGCGCTTGGAAATGAAATGCTTGCCGCTGCGTGAAAAACAAGAAAACTTCTCACCACAACCTTCTGTTTCGGTTTGTCCAAATTAGGGTGTTGGAAAGGCTGTCATACTTGCCGTCAGCGTGGGGACAGCCGTCAACGTGGGAACTGCTGTTGATGTAGCCGCCACAGGTGTGTTACTTGGCACAACAGTGATCGTGAAAGGCAGGGCAGTTTCTGTTAATGGGTCGGTGGGGTAGGTTATGGGCGTAATGGTACTACCAGGCAATGGTGTCGGATAGGGTGTGCGTGTAGCGATGTTGGGGACCCAAAGTGTTTCGCCCACATAAACCAAATCACTGACACGGCAATTTACAGATTTTAGTAAATTTGCAGTTGTGTAGTGGTTGGCTGCAATGGCAAAGAATGTATCGCCGGGCTTAACCGTATAGCCTTTGATCCATTTGTCTGCACCTTGACTGCATACCACAGGCGTATTGGGCGCCACCGGAGGCGCGTATAAAATTGCGCCGGCAACCAGGTTATCAATTATTAAACAATTGGCGCGGCGTAATTCATCTTTGTTAACGCGATACCGTACCGCAATGCTATCCAGTGTTTCCCCTGCTTGGATGGTGATTTGTCCCCAGCCGGTTGGTGGTTGACACGAAGCGGGCGGAGTGGCGGTAATGGTGGAGGTTGGCGTAATGCTGGGAGTTGGAGATAAAAGCCCCATGGTTGGGGTTAGCGTGGGGGGCGTTGTTGCGGTGGCTGTCAGAGGCGCAGGCGGGGGGAGCAAATCTTCCGCCGCCGTCGGCGTTGCTTGTGGAGCGAACTCCACAAGCGAAATGGACAATGCTCCGACCATCAATCCAATTGAGATCAAAGCCACTATCAGCGCGTTGCCAAAGTCGCGCAGCCGCATTATTTCTTTCCTTTGGATTTATTGTTTCTTTCAGCAGAACCGCCGGCGATGGGCAATAGTACGCTAAAAGTGGAGCCGACGCCTTGTTCGCTTTCCACCCAAATGCGCCCATGATGCGCTTCGGTCAGAGTCTTTGTGATCGAAAGTCCCACGCCAGTATCGCCCACACCTTGGATCAACACATTGTCTGCGCGATAAAGACGGGTAAATACGCGCGGAATGTCTCCAGCTGAAATTCCGCCGCCTGTGTCTGTGACTTGAATGAGGATGAACTCGGTGTTCTCTTCGGTTCGTGTTTGGACTTTGAGCCTGACCGTGCCTTCGAATGGAGTTGCCGCCCCCGCATTTTGCAGCAGGTGAATGAGGATTTGTTGCAACGCTTCACGATCCGCCTGAATGGGCTCAAGTTTTTTTGGTAATTCAAGGTGCATCGAGATGTTTTTCTCGCGCACCTGCGTGCTGGTGTAAGCCATGGCGTTGTCAATCACAACGTTTAAATCCACCGACTCAAGTTTGAGATCGTTCAACTCGGCTTCCAAGGTTGTGATTTGAATCATATCGTCTGTCAAACTGTTGATGCGTTCGGTTGAGGCTTTGATGCGTTCAACAAATTTGCGCTGTAATGCGCCGAGGATGCCCACTGATTCTCCCAGAAGCAAGTCAGTGTAGCCAACAATGGAAGACAGCGGCTGGCGCAATTCCTGTGAGATGGATGCGATCACTTCTGCCTGCTCGGTGCTTTTGATGGTTACATGCCCTTTTTCCAGTTCGTGTGTTTTTATATTGGCGTCTGCAAGTTGGTTTTGCAAATGAGCCAGTTCCTGCAAGGTTGCTTTTAATTCCTGCTCCATCTGCGTGGCAGGGGAGGCGGGTTGGAGGCTTCTACCTAAACGTAGTTCTCCATTTTCAATCTGTAACTGCTCAATGATGCGCTGTGATTCTTCCTGCGCGATCAGAATGGACGCCATTTCTACTGAAGGGCTGGTGCTCTTCTGGCTCTCAACACGGGCGGCATCCAATTGCTGGGTAAGTTCCTTTACATAATGTTCCAGATCAATGATTCTTGCCTGAGTCTGATCGCTTTGCGCTTCCAGTTTATTGGCATTTTGACTGCGTTTGATGATCGGCACCAAAGCCGTTGCGATGTTTGTGAGGTAAGCCTGATCTTCTGCTGTCCAGGTGCGGTCTGAATAAGGTGAGAGCAAAAGCACGCCGCCCAAAGATTCCTTTTCCGGCGTGAGGATCGGCACGCATAACAGGTGACCAGGATTGGTCAGACCAAGAATATCTCCCAGACCTTTTACATCAGCCGAGGTGCTGCTGGCCGGCATACGCAACGGACGCCCACGCTGTAATGAATTGGCGAGCATCGGAATTGTGTTCTTGTTTAGCGAGCCGCCGTCCAGGCTGTCTTCGCGGATCAAGTCATACCCGCCAGCGATCAATAATTGGTTGTTGTTATCTGTCAGGTAGATCATAAAACACAGATCAGAAAGCATGGTCTGTGCAATGGCACGTGTGATTGCCTGGCTTATTTTTGTGGGATTTGTTTCTGCCGCAAGCGCCAGCATGGCGTGGAAGGTTTTTGGGTCTGTGCTGTAGCGTCTGCGTTCAGGCAGTCCCGCATCTTGTTTTTGGGTTGTGGGGCGGACAGGCGTATTAATGCCGGTGGATGTTGTTGATGATGACGACGGTATCGAGAAGCGTTGTGGCAAAGTAAGCAATATGGGGTATGCCGCCATATACGCGAGGCGTACAATGCCCGAATAATTTCCTTTAACAAGGAAGAGCAAATGCCCTACATGACCAAGGCAGCCAAGCGAGAGCAATATAATTCCGTTCCACATACCATCTGGTTTGCGTGTGAAAAGGATGGCGATCCCAATCAACGCAGCAAGCAGTGAACTAATCTGCCAGACCATGTCGTCAAGCGTTTCGTTGTAGGTCAGGTCTGTAATTTGCGGACGCCAGATTACTAAACTTATTCCAAACGCAATAATGACCAGCATACTCAACAACGCGGTTGTCGCGTCTGCGCTGCGGCTTGGTTCAGGGAAGGCGTAGAGCCATGTGATCCAGATAATTCCAAATAAAATGAAAGCGCGATCCATGGGTGGCAGGATCATTTGCGGGTCAACCAGGTGCTGCCAGCCGAGGCCGCTAAATGCAAACATGATCACCTGCGCGGCAAGCAGTACCCCAAGCCCTACGAAAGCCCTCCGCGCTTGCGGGAATTCACTTGCCCGCCAGTGATTAAAAGCCGACTGGAGTGCGCTTGCGACAGCAAACACCAGGACAATGTAATAAATTAAGTCCCCAGGAGGGACGGTCAATTGCGTAAGGATTAGGCTGGTAAATGCGCTCATTTCACCTGTTATTATACTGCCAGTTCAAAAAAATATGGTTTGCTCACGTATAATTATCATTACAATGCTTAATAAAAAAATTGCTGTGCCCATTACGATCACAATTTTGCTTGCCGCTGTTGTGCTGCCGATTATTTTAACAGGCTATCTCGCGCTCAACCATGCGGAATCTGACTTTGCCGCACGGGATTATGCGCGTGCGGCAGAGTCTTATAAACAAGCCGCGCAACTTTTCCCCTGGCGCGATGATCTATGGGAAAAAGCAGGCATTGCCGCCGCAAGAAATGGCAATGACCGCGAAGCCATACAATTTTTCAAACAGTCGCCAACACTTTCTGCTGAAGGCTGGATGTTGCTTGGGTATTCATATTACAAAGGCGGTGATTTTCCTTCAGCCATCAATGCGCTTGACGAGAGTCTTCGCCTTGAACATTTGCCCCCCGCGTATGATCTGCTTGCGCTTATTTATCGTCAGCAAAAAAATTGGACTGCCGAGCGCGATACATTGGTTAATAAACTTCGGCAAAATGTGGGGGATGCTTATTCTCAATACAGATCGGGACTTTTGCTGGCTGTACTGGAACCTGAGCAGGCGCTCACGCATTTGATGCTCGCCTCTACCCTTAACCCTGAGTTTGATCCTGCTGTGCAGACCATGCGCGCCGCCTTGAATTTATCTTCAACACAACCTGACGCTTCTCAGCAAATGGTGACTCTTGGACGCGCGCTGGGCTTGGTGCAGGAATGGGATTTATCCGCTGCGGCTTTTGAGAAAGCGATCAAAATGGATGGCGAAAATGCCGAGGCGTGGGCATGGCTTGGGGAGGCGAAACAGCAAGCGGGTGGCGATGGGCGCGCAGAACTTGATCGGGCGGTAATTCTTGATCATACGTCTGTTGTTGTTCGCGCGTTACGCGCTTTGTATTGGAATCGCCAGGAAAAATATCCGCAGATGCTGGCTGAGTATTTGCTTGCCGCAGAATACGAGCCAACCAACCCTACATGGCAGGCGGGTCTTGGGGAGGCGTACACCAGACGCGGCGACCTTGTCTCTGCGCTGGCGGCTTATCAACACGCAACCGAACTCGCGCCGAATGAATCAACCTATTGGAGATCTCTGGCTGTCTTTTGCGCCGAGAGTGGTGTGCATTTGGATGATGTGGGTTTGCCCGCCGCGCAAAAAGCCGTAGACCTTGCGCCAGACGATTCGCTTGCTTTGGATGCGTTGGGTTGGGCTTACCTCTCTTCGGGCAGGTATTCCAATGCCGAGCAGGTTTTGTTGGATGTGATTAAGCGTTTCCCCGATCAATTTTCCGCGCACATTCACCTTGCCATGACCTATCTCGCGCAAGGCAATCGTGCCGCTGCGTTTGATAAATTAACCTATGTGCAAAGCGCCGACCCCAATGGCGCAAATGGCGTGATGGCAGGACAGTTGTTGGAACAATATTTTCCGTAAGAGAGCGTTTCTTAAGTCCAAGTTTGTAAAAAGCATTAACCACAGAGAGCACAGAGATTTTTAATTCTCAGTGCCCTTCGTGATCTCAGTGGTAAAAAAGCCTTTAAGAAACACTCTCTAAATAAAAAAGTCCGCAAGTAGAACTTGCGGACTCCAAATTACCAATTACCTCTTCACTCTTTCCACTTCCACTTTTTCTCTTTCCACAAATGGTTCGCGGGTTTCAAAGTTGAAGCGTTTGAAAACTTCGGGGTACATTTTTACGATCTGTTCGCGGGTAAAGCCCATTTCTTTGTAAGAGTAGGCGTGGTCGCTGTTGAAGGTGAGTGTTTCTTTGACGGCTTGATCAATGATGATGGGCAAGCCGGGTTTGTCGGGATAGCCGAATTGTTCATAAAAGCCACGGATGACCGCCTCAGGGCGTTGGATCAGGTCGTCGTATTTCAAAATCAAGTGACGGGGCGAGGGGTGCGCGTCTAAATACTTGAGCGGGTGGCTGTACCAGTGTTGGGTCATGTCGAGGATTTCTTCTATGTAATGAAATCCAGACTCAGGTTCGGTGAACTGCCGCCGCGCATAGTTGATCCACGAGACGGTGGAGGGCAGCATATCCAGCGGGTTGCGGGCGAGGTAGATGATGCGCGCTTCGGGGAAGAATTCGGTCAGCGTTTCGATCTTGGCGCTGAAAGCGGGATTCTTGGCGACGAAATATTTTTTGCCTGTGGCGTACATGTGACGCTGCAACATGGATCTGTAGAAGGTCATGATGCGGCGTTTGTGTTCGGGGCTGAGCGCTTCGTCGAAATGCTGGTAGTTGGGCATTTCGTCCATGAAGGGGAAGAGGAAGGTGACGAAGTATCCGTCCCAAATGAGCAGGTGGATGTTTTCATCTTCTTCAGGTTGGAAGAAGGAGATGGGGTGAATCTTCAATTTGCCGAGCGTGGCGTCGTCAAATTTGTGGAGCAGGCGGTGCAGAGCGTTGCCGAAATATTTGGTGTCGATCCGCGCTACGAATTGCGTGATCTTCTTTTGTGTGACCGAGGGCGTCAGGTAGATGTCCCATGTGGTCAGGCTGGTGAAGGTCTGCGAGTCGCGGGAAAGCAGGCGGTGCAGGAAGGTTGATCCGCTGCGCAGGTTGCCGAGGATGAACAACGGCTTTTCGATGGGTTGATTTTTATAGTCGGGGAAGAGAATGTCATCCAGCCAGAAAAAAAACCAGTGGATGAGCATACCGGGAATCCAGACGATGATGAAGAGCGCAAGGAAAATAATGCGTTTTCGGGTGAGGCGGGCTGTGGTGTTTTTGGAGTCGAAGAAGGAGCGGTAGAGGGAACGCCAGAAAAGGGGAAAGTTATATTTCATGTACGGGTGTGTATCCTTGCGATGGTTACTTGCAGTGAAAAAGCCCGTTTGGGCTTTCTCGGTTATTCTAACAGTAAATAAGATTTTTGGATTGACGAGGAAGATAAATTTTTCGTTGGTTGGCTGTGATTTTTGCAAGGCAATCGGCAGTTATCTGGTAACTGCCGATTTAGGTTGAACGCGGCTGGTTCATTGCACTTTTTTTCAACCCCGCGCCATCCAACGCGGGCATGTTAGTTTTTATGCTGGTTGTGGTAAATGCAGCAGTGTGATCGGTATCGCTTCAGAGAAAGATGGGGTAAACGTGGAAAGGGATAAAATCTCCTTCACAGGCGATTTTTCGATAATTTCCATTACAAGTTCGCGTGTTTCATCAGATAACTTTGCCAGCCCAGTCAGTGGAAAACTGCGTGGACCGAAATCTGCCTTTTGGATGAGGATTGAGTAGTTGAGGAAGGTCAATCCAACACCTTGGCGGTTTTCCTTGTCAATTCTGAGGAGGATATGATCGTTTAATTCAATTCCAGTTGCTTTGACATTGGGGATAAAGGAAATGTATAAAGTGTCGCTGGTCTCATCGTAGTTGATTATGGGTGAATTCATATTGTTACCCTATTTCTTTCTGGTAGGCCGTGACGATAAAATTATTCGACTCAATTTCGCCAACTCCGCTTTCGCGCAGTCTGAACAGCACGATGGCTACAATGTGTGTGTTGTTGGATGGCAGGTTTTCAAAACAGTTTGAGTATCGGTATTTTTGCGGATTGAGCGGATCTTGTTTGCGCGAGCCCGTTTGAACGGTCTCTTTCAACTCTTCCTCGAAATCTTCCATTTCAGGATGGTTGAGCGGGTCAATAATATGCTCCCATCGTTCCTGGTTTAGGTAAATGCTGTTACCGTATCGGTCTTTTACTTTCCAGCGGACGGGCGATGTCATGGCTGGATTTTACTCCGATTTGAGGATGTGTGCCGTACCCTGGTTCCTTGTGTAAACGATGAAAGTAATTATTTTGTCTACCAATTCCGATTCTGGTAATCATCCCAATCACAGTCGCCATCGTGATCAAGGTCGCAGTGCGTGCCGTCCAACGTGGATAAATAATCCATTTCGCTTTGTGGCGCGCCGATTTGCTTGGACACATCCAGTTGATAGCCAATGCAGAAGCGTTCTACTTCCACGCCGCCATAGGCATCTTCTGGCACGGGCTGATTTGGGTGCGCTGCTTGATATTGGGCATACAACTCCGAATGGGTCGCGTCATGCGCGATGGTGGATGCGTACCAGGTGACGCTGAAAAACGCGGTCGCATCGCCCACCTCGTAACGCGGCGGGGTTTCCCATGCCCACATGCCGCTATGTTCTCCCTGCTCGATCATGCCGACATACGTTTGAATTTTTTCAAATGCGGCGGGGGCTTTTTGATCCAACAGAATCAGGGCGGCGCGGGTTTGTATGACAAATTTTGCGTCGCCCCTGATTTCGATTCCGCCGTAGTGAGATGGCGGGCTGGGCGGCATGGGATGCAACGTTTGCCTTGCATGGATGGCAGGCATAACTATCCCCATGCAAACAGCCAGACCAAACCAGAATAAAATCGAGAAGCGGCTTTTCATCAAATTCATTATTGCCTTAACCGCCTGAATTTCGCATGACAATTCGATGCCAAAAAGTAAACCTGACAGTACAGTACAATATCCCGCATCGTTATTTCCCAATTCATATAACCAGAGGACTTTATGACAAACTTTGACATTGTTCCCAACCGCCGTAACACCAACTCGATCAAGTGGCTGAGGTATCCAAAAGATGTGCTTCCCATGTGGGTGGCTGATATGGACTTTTCCGCGCCCAAGCCGATTTTGAAAGCGCTTCACAAAGCCGTGGATCATGGCGTGATGGGATATGAAATGCCCACACCCGCGTTGAAGGAAACCGTCGCCGCCCGCATGGATAAGTTATACGGCTGGAAGATCAAGCCCGAAGCGGTGGTTGCCGTCACCGGCATTGTCAGCGGCTTGAGTGTTGCGGCGCGAATTGCCTGCACTCCCAAAAAAGGCGTGCTGATCCAAACGCCCGTTTACAATGAATTTCATGAAGTGAAAAACAATCTTGGTATTCCGCAACTTGACGCGCCGCTCATCACGCGTGTAGATGGGAGAATTCTCAATTACAAAATTGACTGGGATATTTTTGAAAAGCAGGTTAAGAAGGCGGGCATGTTCCTGCTTTGCAATCCGCATAACCCGCTGGGCATTATCTTCTCGCGCAGTGAGTTGTTGAAGATGGCGAAAATCTGCATCCAAAACAATGTGTTGATCGTTTCAGATGAAATTCATTCTGAATTGCTGTTGGATGGGAATACCTTCACCCCGCTCGCAAAGTTATCTTCTGATATTGCCAGACATACCATTACATTAATTGCCCCGTCCAAGACCTTCAATGTCCCAGGCTTGTTTTGCGGATTTGCGATCATCACCGATCCAGAGCTGCGCGAACGCTACGAAAAGGAAGTTAATCATTTGCGGATGCATGTCAGCAGCGCCGGTTTGATCGCCGCACAGGCTGCATTTTCTGGTCAATGTGACGGCTGGCTGAATGAACTTCGCCATTATCTGACACTCAATCGCAATTTCTTGGTGGAATATGTCGCCGAGTACATGCCCAATGTCCGCATGACCATTCCCGATGCAACCTACCTTGGCTGGCTTGATTTCACACAGACCGGCATTGTCGGCTCGCCCTATGAATTTTTCTTGAAGAATGCCAAGGTTGCCGTGAGCGAAGGTCTGATATTCGGCGCGGAAGGCGAGGGGCATATCCGCTTGAATTTTGGTACTTCGCGCAAACTGCTCGAACAAGGACTGGATCGAATGCGGAAGGCGCTTAACTCGATTTAGTAACTTGAAAATTATCCCAGGATTTCTCCATCAATAACCACAGAGTTCACGGAGAAAAAACTCTGTGACCTCTGTGCAACACCTTTGCATATTTTGTAGCGCGGGATGGCATCCCGCGCTACAAAATATGGGATTGAATTTAACTTTTTGCCGTATCTGGCGGGCGGATTGTCAATCCGCCCCACGAAGACCAAGTTTATGAAATTTGGCGAAGGTATTGTCTGTGGTGAAATGGTTTCTTAACGCTTTCCGTGTCATCGCTCACTTTTTCATGCAGAGAATTACAAAATTTTCGCAAGGTATAATCCTTTTCATTCACACTGTCTAACTGATGGAAGGTTTATAAAAACTATGGATATTACACTGGCATTAGGCGGCGGTGGAGCCAAGGGCAACGCGCATATTGGCGTCATTCGCCGCCTCGAAAAAGAAGGATACAAAATCTCCTCGGTGGCTGGCACGAGTTTTGGCGGGCTGGTAGGTGTCTTGTATGCGTCGGGACTTACCCCGGACGAGATCGAGGAAATTTTCACCGCAACCGATCAAGGAAGTTTGTATGCGCGCGATTCAAATGATGGTCCCTCCCTGCTTGGACTTTCTGGCGCCCGCAAATTGCTCGATACCGTTTTGGGTGAAAAGACTTTTGACGACCTGAAAATTCCATGCGCCGTTACTGCGGTGGATGTAAAGACAGGCAGCGAAGTTGTCATCTCGGAAGGATATTTGAGGGATGCCGTGCTTGCCACAATTGCCCTGCCTGGTATTTTCCCACCGCACCGTTTGAACGATTGGGAATTGATGGATGGCGGCGTTTTGAACCCTGTGCCCGTAACCGTGGCGCGGATGCTCTCGCCTGACCTGCCAATTGTTGCCGTAGTTTTAAATGACCCGCTGGATATACCCCTCCGCACCTACGCCATTCCCGTCCCATCCATTTTGCCGAAGCAGATTTCAGATCGCATACATCGCCTGCATGTGGCGCAGGCGTTTGATATTTTCATGCGCGCCGTAGACCTCAGCAGTCGCGCCGTGGCGCATTACCGCCTTGAAGCAGATGCGCCCGATGTCATCGTCCGCCCGAATGTGCATCACCTTGATCTGCTTGACAAGGTTGTTGTCAAAGAGGTGGCGTTGCTCGGCGAAGTTGCCGTGGAAGAAATTTTGCCCAAGTTGAAAAAAGCCACTTCATGGACAACGCGCGTGAAAAAAATATTTAGAGGTAAATGATGAGTCGTGATTTACGCAGTTATATGAAAGAGACCAATGTGCGGCTGATTGTTGGCGCACTTGCCTTGTTATTTATCGTGGGCGATGGCTTGATCTGGTTGATCTATGGCTTCGGCGCGGCGGTAATGGGGCTGATGTGTATGCTCGGCGCATTCGTCCCGATTGGGCTGATCCTGCTTTTTCTCAACCTGACAGATTGGATCGTGAAACGTGCGAACCGCGACTGACACCCAATTGATTTCATATGACGATTGGACTTTGCGCGTGCGACCGTCGCAATCAGCCAGCCCGCGTTTGCTGGTTTTATTACATGGCTGGACAGGCGATGAAAATTCCATGTGGCTTTTCACGCGCAAACTTTCGCCCGATTATTGGATCATTGCGCCGCGCGCGCCTTACGCCGCCAACCCAAGCGGATTTTCGTGGCGTGTGCTTGATCCTGCCACCTTTGGTTTTCCCGCGCTTGCGGCGTTTGCTCCTGCTGTTGAGGCGTTGATCAAACTCATTGACCAGTACTCCGCTTCGGTTAATTTGGATGCGCTGCAATTCGACTTAATGGGATTCAGTCAGGGCGCCGCCATGACCAATTTGATCGCCATGCTTCATCCGCACAGAATCCGCAAGATGGGCGTGCTGGCCGGATTTGTTCCCGCCGGAGTTGAAGGGTTGATTCAGCAAAAGCCGCTGGCTGGAAAAAATATTTTCGTGGCGCATGGCACACAAGACCAAACGATTCCCATTGACCGCGCGCGCTCTTCGATGGAGTTGCTCGAACAGGCTGGCGCGCAAATTACGTATTGCGAAGATGAAGTGGGACATAAATTGAGCGCGAATTGCCTGCATTCATTGGAGACTTACTTAAAAGATTAATCCATTCTCACTGTGCTGTTGACGCTCTTTTTGTTTGCAGGTATGCTTGCGGCGCATGATGTTGTTTTGCGTTAAGTAAATCGTCGAAAATAATTTTAGAACCCTCCCTGCATTTTCGGGAGGGGAATCCCCCTTTTACTCTTTCGAGGGCTTAGCCCACGAAAAGCCGAAGGTGTGTCTAAAAACTTTCAACTTACATAATATTTTTTAAGGTGAAGCATGAAACATAATTTTTCCCGTCGAGATTTTCTAAAAGTTGCAGGCGTTGGGCTGGGTGCGTTGGCATTTCGCCCGTTAAAACTTGACAAGTATTACGACGCGCTCTACGCGCCAAAGCGTTTGCCGCAATTCCCCGCCAGCGAGATCATCGGGCGTATGACCGGCATGACCGATGTTCATAATCGCCCGTCCAACGATCCTTTGCAAGCCACGACAACCGGCGTCTTGTACGACGATAATTTGATCGAGTGGCGGCGCGAGGTGCTGGGCGTTGCAGTAGGCTTAACGAACCAAAAATATCTCGAAACAGCGGGAGGGTATGTTTGGTCTTCGCGTGTACAGCCCACCCGTAATTTACCCAATACCCCCATCACCGAAATGCCCGCCGGCGTGCCAGGGTTTTGGGCTGAAGTCACCGTGCCGTATATTGATTTAGCTTTGGAAGGTCCGGTGGTATCCACCTGGCTTCAGAGTTTGCAGTCTTATAATTTCCCGCCGCGTGTTTATTATGGACAGGTGATTTGGATTGACCAGGTCCGCCAGAACAATGGATTTGTAGAATATCGTTGGAATGAAGCCCCTGGGCGCGGCTATGGTCCCGGCGATATTTTCTGGGCAGATGGCGCAGGTTTGAAAGTTTTAACGGAACAGGATGTTGCACCCATCAGTCCAGATATTGACCCTGTCGAAAAGAAGATTGTGGCAAACCTTACCTACCAAACGCTTTCATGTTTTGAAGGAAATAACGAAGTGTTTTTCTGCCGTATTTCCAGCGGCGCAATATTTGATGCGTACGGCGCGCCAACAGATAGTTTTGCAACTCCGGTTGGAGATTTGAATACGCACTGGAAGATTCTTTCCTTGAATATGAGCGGCGGCAGTTCGGCTTCTGGTTATTCCACTCCCGCGGTTCCCTGGGATACGGTGATTTCTGGCGAGGGCATCGCCATCCACGGTGCGTTCTGGCACAATGACTTTGGCGAAAGACGTTCGCACGGCTGCATCAATGTCAAACCCGAAGATTCCAAGTGGATTTTCCGCTGGACGACCCCATATATTTCACTGGTGCAAAGTGAAGCGCGCATGACCTGGCCCGAACATGGCACAACGGTTACTGTTACCGAGTTGAAGGCGTAGTTTTTTAGATTGTTTTCAAAAATTTATAAGGTATCAATCAAATGGAAATCTCTCAAATATCAGTTGGGCTTGCCTTCCTTGCAGGTTTGGCATCTTTTCTTTCGCCATGCGTTTTTTCGCTGGTGCCTGCTTATGTAGGTTATCTCGGCGGACTTGCCGCTGGCGGCGAAAATGGAAAATCTAATCGTTGGGTCACATTCAGTCACGGGCTGGCCTTTGTGCTGGGATTTAGCGTGGTGTTTGTGCTTTTTGGCGTGATTGCCGCTTTTGCCGGAGCATTACTGTTTGATCTGCGCTTCTGGCTGGCAAAGATCGGCGGCATTGTGGTGGTTATTTTCGGGTTGCACATGATCGGCGTTTTTCACATTCCATTTCTGGCGTATGACACCCGCGTGCAGCAGGCTCCTGATCCAAAATGGGGCTATCTCTCCTCTGTGTTGATGGGCGTCTTTTTTTCGGCCGGCTGGTCTCCGTGTGTGGGTCCTGTGCTGGGCGCGATCCTCACCCTGGCGATCAACGGCGGATCGGTTCCGCTTGGCGCGACGTTATTAACTGCCTATTCAACCGGACTGGCTATTCCGTTTTTGATTGCCGCACTCGGCATTGGCTGGGTGACGACTGTTTTGAAAAAATACGGTAAAACCATGCGCTATGTTGAAATTGCAATGGGTGTAATTCTTGTCATCATCGGCGTTATGCTTTTTACCGGCGTATTTGAGTTGATTGCCCAACAGGGACAATTTTTCTTCTTTGATTTTGGAATTTAATTCAGGAATAGACTTCGGAAGTGTCTGTTTAATAAGCCCGCTTTTTGACCACAAAGGCACGAAGCCTCAAAGACTCGAAGAAAAAAACTTTGTGTCTTGGTGACTTTGTGGTGAAGTTATTAAACAGTTTCTAGTGCTTCCGAAGTCTATTTAAGGACTTTTATGCTCAATGTAACTCTCTACACCCGCATGGGATGTAAATTATGCGATGAAGTAAAAACCGAGTTGGGCGAACTGCAATCTCAATATCCGCACCGATTGGTGGAAGTGGATATTGAAAGCGATGCCGCATTGAAAGCAAATTTTGGATTGGAAATTCCTGTCATCGAAGTGGGACCTTACAGCCTGAAAGCCCCCATCACCCGCCAGAAATTACAAATGACTCTCGGCGCCGCCTCTGATAGAAAGAATCAACTTGAGCAGATCGGCGACCCGGAATATCTTATGCGAATCAAAAAAGGAAAAAAAGTGACCACTGGAGACCGCGTTTCATATTGGATTGCACGCCGTTACTTGCTTTTGCTGAATCTGTTCATGCTTTTTTATGTTGGCTTGCCGCTCCTCGCGCCGACTTTAATGAAGATGGGCGCCACCCTGCCCGCAAAAGCAATCTATCGAATTTACAGCCCGCTTTGCCATCAATTTGGCTTTCGCTCATTTTTCCTTTATGGAGAACAGGCTTTTTATCCGCTGGCCGAGGCAAAGGTGGACGGCGTAAAAACATTCGAGCAGGTCACTGGCATTTCCAAACTGGATGACCCGTACAGCATCACGCGTTTTCAGGCGCGGAACTACATCGGTGATGAAACGATAGGTTATAAAGTTGCGCTCTGCGAACGCGACGTAGCCATCTACCTTTCCATGTTGATCTTCGGCATTATCTTTGGTTTATCAGGACGCCGTATAAAATCTCTGCATTGGGTTTTATGGCTTCTCATTGGGCTGGGTCCCATTGGCTTGGACGGCTTCTCACAACTTTTTAGCCAATTCAATTGGACATGGTTCGCCGCTGTCATTCCATACCGCGAAAGCACGCCATTTTTACGCGCGCTCACCGGCGCTCTTTTTGGGCTGTCCACCGCGTGGTTCGCCTACCCCAATATTGAAGAATCCATGAGCGAAACACGCCAGTACTTTGTTAAAAAATTTGCAGTCCACGAGGCTTCACAGTAATGCCTTTTCACGAGCGCAACGGTTTACGTTATTACAGTTTTGATGTTTTTTCCAACGCCATCACACAAGCCGTTTTCACGCGGCGCGGCGGCGTCAGCCCAGCCCCCTGGCACTCACTTAACCTGGGCGGCTCTGTGGGCGACGACCCCGCAAATGTGATCGAAAATCGTGAGCGCGTATTTAATTGCATGGGATGTGACCCCGCGTCCATTCACGACGTTTGGCTGGTTCACGGCACAGACATTGTCTACGCTGAAAGTTCGCGTCCCATTGCAGAGCCTTCCCCAAGAGCAGACATCATCTTTACCGACACGCCCAACGTTTCCTTGTTTATGCGTTTCGGTGATTGTGTGCCGATCCTGTTCCATGACCCTGTGAAAAAAGTGATCGGCATTGCCCATGCCGGTTGGATGGGCACCATGCGCGGGGTCGTCGGTTCCGCCGTGCGGGGGATGCAATCGCATTATGGCTGTGATCCCAAAAATATCATCGCTGGCATTGGTCCCTCCATCGGCGTCGATCATTATGAAGTTGGCGCGGATGTCATTTCTCAGGTTCGGGAAAAACATGCGCAGGACGCAGATCAAATTTTGCAGACCAGAAGCGGAAGCGTATATCTGGATTTGTGGAAAGCAAATGCCATTCAACTCAAAAACGCAGGCGTGGAGCAAATCCAAATTTCGGGCGTTTGCACAGCCTGCCACCTCGACGATTGGTTTTCGCATCGCGCCGAAAAAGGCAAAACGGGCAGGTTCGGCGCGTTGATGTCGTTGCGGGGGTAAAATTAGCGCATGAGCGACTTGGTTCCACTGATCCGCGAAAGATATTTGCAAACACTTGAGAACATTGCTTGTGCCGCGCAAAGCGCAGGGCGCAAACCAGAGTCGGTTAAGTTGGTGGTGGTCACAAAGACACAACCCGTCGAAGTAGTGCAGGCGGCGATTGAAGCAGGCGCGCATTTATTGGGAGAGAATTACCCCGAAGAGGGTGTTATGAAACTTCAATCAATGCGTCAGTTTTCTGCGGTAGAATGGCACATGATTGGTCATGTGCAAAGCCGCAAAGCGCAACTCGTGGCACAGAACTTTAACTTGTTACATTCCCTTGATAGCCTGAAACTTGCAAAACGGCTGGATCGATTTTGCGGCGAAGCGGGGCGCGCATTGCCGGTCTTGTTGGAGTTCAACGTAGGCGGCGAGGATAGCAAATCTGGCTGGCTGGCTGGAGATGAGACGCACTGGTCTGCGCTTCTCGATGATCTTGCGGCTGTGGTGGCTCTGCCAAATTTGCAGGTGCGTGGTTTGATGACCATGCCCCCGCTCGGCGGAACTTCTGAATTTTCACGACCTTTCTTTCAAAAATTAAAGCGTTTACAGCAATACCTTGCTTCGCAATTTCAGCAGGTGAATTTTTCAGAACTTTCCATGGGAACCAGCGGCGATTATGAAACAGCCGTGCAAGAGGGCGCTACTTTGGTAAGGGTTGGCACTGCCATTGTTGGAGCGCGACAATATACATGAACCGGAATTTTGATTTTCATTGGTAAAACCAGATGCAGTAATTTGGAGGTTGGATGGATTTTTCGGTACTTATTTTTTTTATAAATACCATTGCTCAGATTTTTGTATGGGTGGTCATTGCTTCGTCTTTGCTTTCGTTTTTTCTCCCGCCCTATCACCCTGTGCGCGAAGCGTTGGATCGCATCGTTGACCCATTTTTGAATCCAATTCGTCGTCTGGTACCTATGGCGGGTATGTTTGATTTCAGTCCACTGATATTAATTATAGTAATCCAACTTGTAGCGCGGGTTTTGAACGCCATCTTTGTTTCTTTAAATTGAGGTGAACCATGACTAGAAAATATGAACTTCACAGCGGGCAACGTGGGGCAGCCCTGGCGGTACGTATCACACCGCGTGCCAGCCAAAACCAGATCGTGGGTGTATTGAACGATGGCACGATCAAGGTACACCTTGTTTCTGAGCCAACCGACGATGAATTAAATGCCGAGTTGCTCAGTTATCTGGCTGAAGTGCTTGGCGTGCCAAAATCGCGTGTGGAAATTGTGGCAGGCGAAAACGGCCGGGATAAACTGGTTTCTGTAATGGACATGGATGTGGAAACCGCGCATCAACGTGTTTTAGCTCACATGGATTAAGAGAGTGTTTCTTAAAGGCTTTTTACCACTGAGATCACGAAGATCACTGAGAAAAAACCATTAAAAATCTCTGTGACCTCAGTGTTCTCTGTGGTTAATGCTCTTTTCTTGTACAAACTTGGACTTAAGAAACGCTCTTTAAGGCACGGGTCGGAAGTTCCACTTCCGAAGTGCAATTGATTTTTCAGTAAATAAAAAGGACAAAGGACTTTAATAAAATAAGTCCTTTGTCCTTTTGCGTCTTTGGGGGAAGTGCTATTTATTCAGCCGCGCCATATAACCGTTTGTAAATGACGTAGATTTCATAAATGTTTCGGATGTAATTGCGCGTTTCTTCAAAACGCACGCTTTCCAAAAACAGATCAGGGTCATTGCCTGAGAGTTCCTTCCATTGCAGTGAGTTGCCCGGTCCGCCGTTGTATGCGGCTAATGTCGCGTAAAGATCGCCTTCCAGCATTTCGCGATTATTTGCAAGATAGTGTGTGCCCAGTGCGATGCTGACATCAGGGCGGTATAGGTCTTTTTCATCGTAGTTAATCGGCCAGTTGAGTTGCGAGACCATCTGTGCGCCGGTTGAGGGAATGACTTGCATTAATCCGCGCGCGCCTGCGTTTGACTGGATAAATCCTTCAAACAAACTCTCCTGTCGGATGACGCTGAAAACAAACAGCGGATCAAATCCGTTGGTTTGCGCGTCGGGAATCACAAGGTCAGGGTAATACAACCCGTAGCGGATGTGGCTAAAGTAGGGCGGCGCCATCATGGATTCGGTGTGTTCATCCAGCCCGGCCAGTGTAAGAATTTGGCGCGCGGCAAATACGGCAGAGCGGTACAAGCCAATCTCCAGTAAATAATTTGTCAGCCGATAACTTCCAACCGCGTCTCTGTTGAGTTCCAATTCAGTCCGCAGGCTTTCAAATTCAAGACGCGCATCTTCATAAAGACCAAGTTGCCACAGCTCAGTTCCGCGAACGATTCGCGCATCAACCGCTAGGACGCCCAATCCGCTTAAATCGGTATCTGCTGTGAGTTTGAAAGTGAGCCGCACCCATGAATCTGCATCTTTGCGCTCGGCAACCAGATCGGGTGTTAAATTTGAAGAGAGCGGCGGCGTGAAGGGCGCGCGCTCCACCAAAAGATCGCGGGCGCGTTCGCTGTAATATCCGCCGGGGTCGCGGTTTTGCGCCTGTCGCCAGGCATCCATCGCCGCTTCTTGATTTCCAAGTTTTTGTTGAGCCTTGCCGACCCATAAATACCCGCGCGTTTGATCTTCTGCGCGCGCAGAAAGCGTCAGACTGCGCGTGAAAGCATCCAGCGCAGAATTGGTATCTCCATTGCGATAATAAATAATGCCCATCAAAAATACAGCCGTCGAGGCTTGCTCTGAGCCAGGGTATTCATTTGCTATCCGCGCCCAAATTTGCAGGGCTTCTTCATACTTTTCGTTACGTTCATAAATTCGCGCCGTGCTCATTAAATAGTCTGCCGCCAGTTCGCTGTTGGGAACGCCTGCGACGAAATCGAGCAGTGTTTTTGCGGCTACGTCATTCGAGCCGAGGTGATACCACTCGACAAAGGCTTTTTCGCCCCAGGCATCTCCCCAACTTGGGTGTGTTGGATAGTTTGTGGTGAAAATTGAAAAGTCCTTCAATGCCACTTCAAAGTCACCCAGGTCACGATGAGCCAGCGCGCGATAATAATAAGCCGTGCCGTCATTGGCTGGATTTTCCGTAATGTAGCGATCAAAAGCTGCGACGGCTTCAGGGTAGTGCCCGTTGAAATAATCCACCAGTCCGCGATCGAGCTGGCTTACTTCTGCGCCAGATTCCAACAGCGCAACCAGGCTGAGATAGGCATAGTAGGAAAGCGGATAATTTTCGACAGACAGGCGGAATTTACCCAACGCCTCTTCTGTTTTACCGAGAGCCTGATACGACATCCCAGACTCATACGCCGCCTGAGCCTTGATGTAATCATTTGCCGCGCGCGCGGAAATGCCGTCGTACAATGCCAGCGCGGATTCGTAATCACCCAACTTTGCCTGTGTTGCGGCAACTTTCATGTCAATTGTGATGTCATCTCCAAGAGCGGCGGCTTGAATGGCGGCTGTGTAGGCGGGCAATGCCGCTTCATAATTCAATGCATCGAAGAGCGCGTCGCCGCGCAACTCCTGCGCGTATGCATCCAAATAACCTGGGCGCAGTACGAGATATTTTTGCCACGCATCTGCGGCGGTTTGATAATTCGTCAAGCGATAATTTGCCAGCCCTTGTAGAAAATAAGCCTGTCCCAAATGAGTAGATTGTGGATATTCCGTGATCAGCGTTTGGATTGCGCCCAGCGTTTCTTCGTACTGTTCTTCTGCAAAGTACACACGCGCTTCCCCCCATTTTGCGGCTGCTTGCACCTGCACATCGGGCGAATCTTGAAACGCGGTCTGATAATAAAGCAATGCGTTTTCGTACTCCCCATTAAAGAAGGCGCGGTCGCCCACATCCACGCGCGCGCCGGGCAGCGGAGTGGGGACGACGGTGGGCGTGAAGGTTGCTGCGGGAGTGGGGGAAATGGTTGGGGTCACAGTCACGTCTGGGACGATGCCGGGAAGGTTCGGGAGGATGGAGCAGCCCGTTATCGCAACAACAAGCCAAAATCCAAGAAGGGTGCGGATGTGTTTCATCCTATTTTTATACTGGTAAACGGCAGGCGCGTCAAGCAAAGTCTAATTCAGATTGTGTGTGTTATATTAAAGTAATCAAAAATATTCAAATAAAAAAGAGGAAAAGAAAGTGAACAAACAGCGCAAAATTTATCACCTTGGTCGGTTGATTTTGGTTGTCTTTATGTTGTTTGCCGTTGCAGGTTGCGCGGCCAAACAGGAAGAATCAGCGGCAAAAGTTACCTCCAGCGGATTTGCCTGCCCCGAGCCGAATCCACGTGTGGAATTTGAAAGCAAAGAGATCAATATTTACACCTGGGCGGAATATGTGCCGGAAGACATGATGGATTGCTTCGGACTGGTCTACAATGTAAAAGTTAACAAGGATTATTTTTCTTCCAATGAAGAGTTGTACACCAAGATGTCGTTTGGCGAAAACGTCAATCCGTATGATGTGGTTCATCCAAGCGATTACATGATCGGTGTTTTGATCCGCGAGGGACTCTTGCAAAAACTGGATCAAAGCAAATTACCAAACACCAAAAATTTGGATGCGGGTCTGGTCAGCGCCTACGGCGACGCGCTTAATTACCTTGCGCCGTACCAAATGGGAACGCAAGCCATTGTCTACAACAGCGAGACCGTGCCCAATCCGCCGACCTCCTGGGCAGACCTGTGGAACACAGACTACAAAGGTCGCATCGTTGCCGTGGACGATAACAGAGTCGTCATCGGCATGACCTTGCTCACGCTTGGCTATGACGTAAACTCCACTGACGTAGCGCAGTTGAAAGAAGCAAAAGAAAAATTAATCGAACTGATGCCGAACATTCGAGTCTTCGACAGCGACAGCCCCAAATCTCCGCTGTTGGCTGGCGATGTAGATTTGGGAATTGTCTGGAACGGCGAAGCCTTCCTCGCAAAGCAGGAAAACCCCTCCTTTGAATATGTCTTTCCCGAAGAAGGTTCGATCATTTTTTATGACGGCATGGGAATCCCAACCAACGCGCCGCATCCCGACGTAAGTTATGCATGGTTTAATTACATGATGCAAGGCGATGTATCCTGGCTGACGCTGGTGGACTACCCGTACACCAACCCAAACCAAGCCGCGCTGGAATTCGCAAAAGCAAATCATACCGATGTTTATGAAGCGTACATGGCTTCACCCATCACCAACACCCCCGCAGATATTTTCGCAAAAGGTCACGAAGTCAAAGATTTGGGCGGCGCGCTTTTGTTATACGATGCCATTTGGACAGAAATAAAGGAGTAAAACATGCGAACTGTATTTTGGGAAAATAACGAACTGAAAATGATCGATCAGCGCATTCTGCCGGCGCGTTTTGAAGTAGTCTCATATCGCGGGCATAAAGAAGTCGCCCGCGCAATTACAGATATGGTCGTGCGCGGCGCCCCCGCCATTGGAGCCGCCGCCGCATTTGGGCTGGCGCTTGCGGGATATGAATCCGCAGCCACCTCAACCGAAGGCTTGATTGCCGATCTACAGGCATCTGCCGCCACCTTGAAAGCCTCGCGCCCAACAGCCGTGAACCTGGCATGGGCAGTGGATCGTTTAATGGGCGTTGCGTGTTCCGTGGATGGCTCTCCCGATGAAGTTCGCGGCGTCATTTTGGATGAAGCGCAAAAACTGGCAGATGAAGATGTGGAAATTAACAAACGCATGGCAGAGCATGGCGCGGCGTTGATCAACGACGGCGATACCATCATCCATCACTGCAATACAGGCGCACTTGCCACGGTAGATTGGGGAACCGCGTTGGGCGTGATCCGCACCGCGCATGAACAAGGCAAAAAGATTCATGTGCTGGTGGATGAAACCCGTCCGCGTTTGCAGGGCGCGCGCCTTACAGCCTGGGAATTGGAGCAATACGGCATCCCCTACGAAATCATCAGCGATAACATGTCTGGCTATTTCTTGAAGGCGGGCAAGGCGCAAAAAGTATTCTTCGGCGCAGATCGTGTCGCCGCAAATGGCGACGTGGCAAACAAGATCGGCACCTACATGCTCTCGCTTGCCGCGCATGATAACGGCATCCCCGCTTATGCCGTTGTGCCAACCTCTACCATTGACCTATCCCTCGCGCATGGCGGATTAATTCCCATCGAAGAACGCGATACAGATGAAGTCTTGGGCATCCAATTTCACGGCGAACCCATCGCGCCGAAAAATGCCAAAGCGCGCAACCCAGCCTTCGATGTCACCCCGAACCGCCTGCTCAGCGGCATCGTCACCGAGAACGGGGTCGTCTATCCGCCGTTTGAAATCAACTTGAGGAGCGTTGTCAAATAGTATGAATGGTTGTATAGTTTGATTTATCAAGACGATCTTGAAAAGAGGTATGTCATGTTACAAACTGTTGAAGCAATGATTGACGAAAAAGGAATTTTGAGAATTCTTGAATCTATTAAGTTGCCCAAAATGCGACGGGTGATTATTACGATTCTTAATGAAGAACCAACCCAGGAAGTTATGGATCGGGCGGCTCAGAGCCAAAAGATTTTAGTCATGGAACAACGTTATGCCGAAGGATACGCTAAACATCCTCAAACAAAAGAGGATATTGCCGGGTGGGAATCGGAACAGGTGTGGGAGGAATCGTGAAGCAGGGCGATGTTTACTGGTACACCTTTCACGCTCCCGATAAACGCCGTCCTGTGTTGTTGTTAACGCGAAATTCAGCCATTCCGTTATTAACTGGAATTACTGTTGCCCCCGTTACGACCGTAATTCGAAATATTCCTTCTGAAGTTCTCTTAACCGTTGAAGAAGATGCAATGCCTGAAGATTGTGTGGTGAATACAGACAATATTCAAACTATACAAAAGGCTAATCTTGGTGCGTTCATTACACAGTTATCCCCGGAAAAGATGCAGGAAGTCCGTGAGGCGATTATATTTTCATTAGGGTTTGATAATTTACTTTAAGTTTGGAAAGTAGTAAAACAGGTTTCTTAGAAAACTGATAGCCTGAAAACTTTACATTCCCAAAGTGCCATGATAAACTTTCGCCCGTTCACAGCAACAGGGCGCACTCTTGTGAGTGCGCTTTTTCCTGCGTAATTTTTGGAGGTTCCCATTGGATATATTGCTCACTGGTTCTGTCGCGTATGATTATTTGATGACCTTTCCCGGTCTGTTTAAGGAACAAATTTTGCCTGAACGGTTGGAATCCATCAGCCTTTCATTCCTTGTAGACGGCATGTCAAAACAGCGCGGCGGCATCGCGCCGAACATCGCCTACACCATGGCTTTGCTTGGCGAAAAACCACGCGTCATGGCAACTGTCGGCGAAGACTTTGGCGATTACCGCGCATGGCTTGATTCAAAAGGCGTGGATACTTCGCTAATGAAAGTTATTACCGGATTATTCACCGCCTCGTTCTTTGCCACGACCGATCAGGCTTCTGCTCAAATTGCTTCTTTCTACCCTGGGGCAATGGGAGTTTCCGCCTCGCAGTCTCTCAAAGACGTTGAACAAAAACCCGATCTCGTGATTGTCTCGCCCAGCGCGCCCGATGCGATGATGAAGTTCCCCGCTGAATGTCGCGAATTGGGCATTCCCTATCTTTACGATCCCAGCCAGCAAGTGTTAAGACTCGAAGGCCAAGAACTTGCGCGGGATATGGAAGGAGCGCAATTCCTCTTCTGCAACGACTACGAATTTGGGCTGATCTCCAAAAAAACAGATTGGAGCTTGGATCAGATTCTTGAACACGTGAAAGTTCTGGTCATCACACGCGGCAAGGATGGCGCAGATTTATACTCAGGCGCAGATTCGGTTCACATCCCAACAGTTCCCGAAAAAGAAATTGTTGACCCAACCGGCGTAGGCGATGCCTTCCGTGGTGGTTTCCTTGCGGGCTATGCTCACGGCTTTGATTGGAAGTTGTGCGGTGAAATCGGTTCGCTTTCTGCTGTATACTGTCTTGAACAACGCGGCACGCAAAATCACGGGTACACAAAGCAGGAATTTGTCCAACGCTTCCGCAGTCATTTTGACGATGGCGGCAGGTTGGATGTGTTGTTGAAGTAATTTCGTAGGGCGGGTTTGTAACCCGCCGCTAAATTTGGCGGGATAAAATCCCGCCCTACATATAATAAAGGAGTAATAAATGGAATACGATATCAAAGATATAGAACAAGCCGAAGGCGGACGCCGCCGTATTGATTGGGCGGAACGCGAAATGCCCGTCCTTCGTTCAATCCGTGAACGCTTCAAAAAGGAAAAGCCTCTTAAGGGATTGCGCCTTTCCTGCTGTTTGCATGTGACCACCGAAACTGCGAACCTGATGATCACCTTGCAGGAAGGCGGCGCGGATATTGTTTTGACCGCATCGAATCCTCTTTCCACGCAGGATGATGTTGCCGCCGCGTTGGTGAACCAATATGAAATTCCCGTTTATGCCATCAAGGGTGAAGATAAAGTCACATACTTCAAGCATATCCGCGCTGCGTTGGAACACATGCCCCACATGACACAGGATGACGGCGCCGATCTCGTTTCATCGTTGTTCTTCATCGAAATGGGACGCTTTGAAAAACTCGAACCCTCTCTCGCTTCTTGGGCGCAGGGGCTGACTGAAGCAGAACGCAAGCAAATGCTTGCCAATGTCATTGGCGGAACAGAAGAAACCACCACGGGTGTGATTCGTTTGAAGGCGATGGAAGCCGACAAGGTTTTGAAATTCCCTGTCATCGCGGTCAATGACGCGCTGACCAAACATCTGTTTGATAACCGCTACGGCACAGGACAATCCACTGTAGACGGCATCATCCGCGCCACCAACGTTTTGCTGGCTGGTAAGAACTTCGTCGTCGCTGGCTACGGCTGGTGTGGACGTGGTCTCGCCTCTCGCGCGCGCGGCATGGGCGCTCTGGTCATCGTCACTGAAACTGATCCAATGAAGGCTCTCGAAGCAGTCATGGACGGCTTCCAGGTTATGCCGATGGTTGATGCCGCCAAGATCGGCGACATCTTCTGCACCGTTACAGGCGATTTTAACGTGATTGACAAGCATCATTTTGAGGTGATGAAAGATGGCGCGATTGTTGCCAACTCAGGTCACTTCAATGTCGAAATCAACATTCCTTCACTTGCCGCCATGAGTGTGGGCGAGCCAAACCTTGTCCGCCCGTTTGTTGAACAGTACCTTACCAAAGACGGACGCAAGATCAACATTCTCGGCGAAGGTCGTTTGATTAATCTCGCTGCCGCCGAAGGACATCCTGCATCTGTAATGGATATGTCCTTTGCCAATCAGGCGCTCTCTGCTGAATATATGGCAAAGAATGCCGATAAATTGGAGAAGAAGGTTTACTCCGTGCCGACCGATATTGACAACGAAATTGCCCGCCTCAAACTCGAAGCGATGGGCGTTGGTATTGACATTCTCACCCCTGAACAGTTGCACTATTTGAATTCATGGGAAGAAGGAACCTAACCCGAAGGATAAATTCGGAAGGATGAAAAATGAAAGTCCCGCGAACGCTTTGCGTCCGCGGGACTTTTTTATAAATTTACAATTGATGGATTATCGGCGGCAGATTTCGTCTACAACCATTTGCGTAACGTTGTGGAATGTAAAAAAGTGAAGATACGATTCTGGTGTGATGCCTTGTATATTGGCGCTTGTCAGTGTGATTGTTTTTGCGCTTTGATCCACGGTAATTTTCCCTGATGAGCCGCTGCTTATCCCTCCGCCTTCTTGATATATCCAGACATGAGTTCGATTTCCAAACAGGTTTTGAATGGCTCCGCTGCGCTCTGAACCTTGTTTGAAGTTAAATGCCAACAGCAGGGTTTCGTAACCATAGCCTGATCCGATAAAAGCGGCTGGCTCGCCTGTGTCTGGATTATTGTCTGTATCAATGGCAACGCCCCACGCCATTTCAATATTTCCCTTTTTCAAGTTGTTATTGTCAATAACGATTTCATCAGGAATATCTCTGACGGTGAATACCACGGTGAAATTATATCCATCCAATGTTGAGGTGACACCAAGCATATCCATGTAACCTGGCAGGGATTCGTCTGCTGTTCCTTGCACAGTGGAGTTCGGATTGCAAACGGGCATGGGCGTGGGGGTGAACGTTGCTGTTGCAGTTGCTGTAGGCGTGAATGTTGCAGTTGGTGTGGATGTAGGGGTTGGAGTGCTGGTACTTGTTGGCGTTGGCGTGATGGTTGGTCCAAGCAATTGACCGGGTCCGCAACCAGAAAATAAAAGGCTAAATGCAAACACAAAAAACGCAAAGACTTTCCTGTTCATGTTCCTCCCGCGCTGTAACGGGCGTTCCCGACGACAACTGATGTGTGCCGTATCCCAAGTTTTGTTGGGTAGATTATAGGACTTTGTCTTGTATTTCACAATCCTTGTAATTATTTTATCTCACACAGCACTTTCCACTCGTCAATGGATAACGTTTCTGCGCGGCGCATGAAATTTATTCCAGCAGAAGTGAGCAACGCTTCGGATTCGGCGGTGGGGATGTGTAAGCCGGACGAAAGCGAGTTGCGAAGCGTTTTGCGTTTTTGGCTGAAGCCTGCTTTGATGAGTTTGAAGAAGGTTTTGAGCAAGTCATTCGGGATGAGCGGCTGGTCGTAAATATCAATTCTCAGGATGGCGGAATCCACTTTGGGGGCGGGGTGGAATGAGTCGGCGGGGATGATGGCGGCGATGCTGGGTTTCCCGTAGACTTGTACGCTTAAAGCCAGCAGACTCAAATCACCTGCTTTGGCGCAGATGCGTTCTGCAACTTCCTTTTGAATGGTCAACACAATGCGGCGCGGCTTTGGGTTGCTTTCGAGCAGGTGTCGAATGACTGCGGAGGTGATGTAATATGGAATGTTGGCAACTACCAGATAGTCTGTTTTGTGGATGATCTCTGAAATGACGGTCTTGAGAATATCACCATGCACCACGCGCACATTCTGATGAGGCTTGAGAACTGCCCGTAGCGGCGGCAGCATGTCTGGGTCGAGTTCGATTGCGGTCACTTCTTTGGCGGAAACAGCCAGATAGCGAGTCAAACTCCCCAAGCCGGGTCCAATCTCCAGGACGCAGTCATCCTCTTGAATTTCGGCGGCGAGCGCAATGTTTTCGAGGGCAGAGACATCCTGCAAAAAATTTTGTCCGAGGCTTTTATCGGCGCGGATATTAAAGCGTTTGAGGACGGCGGCGGCATCGAGCGGGGGAATGGCTGAAAAATTTTTCATGGGCAAAAAGAGGATGAGGAAGAGGCTTCTTCTGTGGTGGTTTCGTCGCTTGAAGTGGATGATGCCAGGCTGGGCCAGGTGCCGGCGTTGAAGCGCATGACATACTCGCGCAGGATGTTGAAATCTGCGTCGAAAATCAACAGACCTTTTGAATATGCGGGGTCTTCAAAGGTTCTAACTTCTGTAAACAGGTCTTCGGGGAAACTGGCAAAGGCGATGTTTTCGACCGGCAGTTTTGTGCCGAGGCAGGCGAGTTGGCTTAATTGGTCGGGAGTGAAATCAGTTTGGATGTTGTCTTGAAACGAGGCAATTAGTTCTGGAATTTTCGTAACGGTGCTTGGGCTGAGAACTTTTTCACGCATGGCGCACAGGACAAGGTTTTGGTTGCCAACGCGCTCGAACATGCCTTCTTCGCGGTTGCGCGCCACTTTGAGCGCCTCTGAGCCGCCAAGGTGATTCTTGCCCATTGGCAGTCCGGTGTTGTGCGCGGTTTCCAGATCGGGCACGTTGATGGTGATGCCGCCAATGGCGTTGACCACATTTTCAAAGGTTCGCATATTGACTGCTACATAATGATCAGCCAGAATGCCGAAGTTGAGAGTCAGCGTTAGCGAGAGCAAGCCCGGCCCCTGACTTGGATCGTCCCAATAGGCGAAGCCGTCTCCGGGTTGTCCGTATAAATACGCCTGGTTGAGTTTGCCATGATCCAGCCCGTTGAGGTTGTCTGCGATGTATGGAATTTCCACCCACAGGTCGCGCGGAAATTCCAACACGGTAATTTTTGGGGTCACAAAATCCACGCGTACCACGCGCACGATGTCTCCCAGCCCGTAGTTGTAATTATTGGATCGTTGATCTTGACCGATGGCAAGAATGGTCATCATGCTTGGACCGCCGCACAATGGTTCTGGCGTTTTTGTGACAGTGGAAAGTGGCGCCATTGTTGCAACATCCACCGATGATGAGCTGAGCGGTGTGGCTGTCCAAATGGGAGGCAGGGTTTGTTGCGCCACCGGCAACGCGGGTCCCAGCGGCTTGGATGCAAATGCCCGATAACTGCTCAGTGAAAAATATCCCGCTGTGCCAACAAGAACAAAGGCGATGAGTGAAAGAATGGTGAGAGTGATTTTTTGTGATTTCGTCATTTTTTACCGTTGGTCACGCTTGCAGTATGATAATTTTTTTATTAGACCTCTTGCATAAGTAAAGCGTTATAAACCACAAAGTCACCAAGACACTAGGTCACTAAGTTTTTTTCTTTGAGTCTTCGAGACTTTGTGCCTTTGTGGTCAAAAATGGACTTTTGCAAGAGGTCTATTCTACTTTTGTCACGTTTCAAACGTGACCTACTTTAGAAAATACGGAATCTCAGCCGGTGCGGGCGCAAGGAAATAAACGGTGACCCAGCCGGTCATGTCTCTTAACTCGCCATCGTTGAATCCCAGATCGATCCATTTGGTGCGCGGCACGCCGAATGCGGTTTCGATGATCGGACCGCCGCCCGTGTCGCCGATGGTAGCCACGCCGTAGCCGGGGATATATACTTGCATACCCGCCAAAGAATTGTAGATTGAGTAATCCACTGCCACCACGCCCTGCCCAGCGCGCGCGCCGCTTGTGGTTCCATACGAACATGAGCCTGTGCCGGATTCACACGGTGAATAAACCGAAGCAAACATCTCTGTGGCGTACCAATATTCATACGGAATGTTCCCGCCGACAGGCGCAAGCACAATTTTTTCTCCGCTTTGCACAATGCGCGTCTGTGGTTCACGCGCCACGGTTTTAGATTCGGTTGTGCGGCTGACCTCTTTGCCGTCTTCGTACCGAATCCGCGAGCGGATCATGGCAATGCCTTCCACGCCGGACTGGATCGTTTCTTTTTGACCAAATGCCACATCAGGCGAGTAGGTCACTTCCTCAGTGAATGGGATCGACTCCAGTGCCACTTCAAAAGTTTCATAGATTCGCACCACGCGGATTTGACCATCGGGCGGCGGCGCTTCGCTCTCTGGCGGAGAACTGGTATCCAACCCAACGAGCGGAGTCCCCGCCTCAGCCAAAACCTCTCCAACAGTCCCGGCCGCAGAGCGAATATTTAGGACTTTATCGCCGGCAAAAATCGTCAAGTCACGCGCCGGGCTGAATGTGACGGTCAACGCTTGTGTGATTGGGGTCTCGGCGGGCGGGTCAAGTAGATCGCCTTGGGTCAAAGTCAAGCCGGCATCGTTGCTCAAAGCCTCTCCAACCGTTAACGCAGAAGTTTCAATCGTTTGCTGTCCCTGAGGCGTGACGAGGGTTAGTGTCACAGCGTGGCGAATTTGAAGGGTGAGATCAACATTTGGCAGGGGCGCATCTGGCGCAACTTGAATCCCGTTTTGGTAAATGCGATCACTGGCGGCAACGCGCAATCCCGATTGAGTTAATATCAATGATGGCGTTTGTTCATTTGTTGTGATGGTTTGGATATTATCCCCATCAAGGATTGTGATGCGGTGGGGCGATTGCGGCTGGCACGCGAACAAAAAAAAGGCGAAGGTCGGCACAACCGCGCGCATAATTTTCATGTTGGCAATCATTCCTGAACGACGATTCCAACATAACCTATGCGTTTGGCGATGTTTCCAACAAATAGTCCAATGGAACCGCCAAATTCACCAACTGTAATTGCCTGCATGTGGAAAATTACCTCTTTGCTTTCGCCTGGCTTGAGGGTTTCGTTATATTTAAAAGTCTTAATGCCGCTAATGGAATAATCGCGTTCCATGTGCGGATCTGTTTCGAGGACAACTGCGCCATCCAGAATTGAGCCGCTCAGGGCTTCGTCCAGATCAATATCAGATATTGTGAAGGTTTCGCTGCCGGTGTTGCTGAGTAAAAGCGTGAGATCAAATTTTTCATCTCTTTGCACGACAGATGTCATGGAATAGGAGACGCGCAGGTCTTCGGGTTCGCGTCCAAAATAGGATACAAAGCCTGCTGTGCCTGCACAGGCAAGACAAACGCAAACGAAAATTCCGGAAATTACCCAAACCCACCATGCAACCCCGGTTTTTTCAGGTGTGGTTGTGTAAAGTGGTGTGCCGGTGTAAGGTCCATTGGGTAAGTTGTCGGTCATGTTTATTTCTTCCTGTCTTTGAAAAATGCAACGTGTTTGTTAGTCAGCGGAAATACTTCATGGGTGGAATTATAAACGAACACCCGATAATAAAATATTTGCAATGGGGCATAACTTATGGCTTACTCAAAGTAGAAAAATCTTAGAAACTGTTTAATGACAACACCACCAAGCCTGGAAGTTGCCGTGATTAAAATATTTTTGAACACAGATTGGATGGACACTTTGCGTACGGAGATTGTTTCGGCGCAAACCGCCGCGCAGTGACATTTGTACGGTAGAGAATGGATGAATAAAAAACATACTGAGAGATTGTTTAATAATCCCACTTTTTGACCACAAAGGCACGAAGTCTCAAAGACTCGAAGGGAAAAACTTTGTGGCTTTGTGTCTTGGTGACTTTGTGGTGAAGTTATTAAACAGTCTCTGAGAGTTGCTGAGTTGGCGGGTAATCATTTACAATAAAGGTATGCAAAAACCATTAATCGCCAGCCCCAGTAATTCTTTGATTAAACAAGCGCGCGCCTTGCGCCAAAAGAAAGCGCGGAATGAAAGCGGGTTATTTCTTGTTGAAGGCATTCACCATGTCGGTGAAGTGGTCGAAGCCGGCTGGGAAATTGAATCGATTCTGTATTCATCGGGTGTGTTGACCAGTCCCTTCGCCCATGATTTGATCTCCCGCTTCTCCTTTAATCCCCAGCCTGTTACCGCACAAGTGATGGAAACTCTGGCTGATAAGGAAAACCCGCAGGGAATTATTGCTATGGTTCATCAGCGGAAGAGTCAGATCAAAGACGTCAAACCATTCAAACGCGCGGTGGCGCTTGTAGCTCCGCAAGACCCGGGCAATGTTGGGACAATTCTTCGCACTCTTGATGCGGTCGGCGCGGATGTACTCTTCCTGCTCGATGGCGGCGTGGAGTTGTACCATCCCAGCGTAGTCCGCGCCAGCATGGGAACGCTATTCTGGAAGCCAATTATCCAATCAAGTTTTGATGAATTTATCGAATGGGCGCGCAAGGAAAATTATCAACTGATCGGCACATCCGCCAAAGCCGATGTGGAATACCAGACCCTTGTTCCGCAAGTTCCGTGGGTCTTGGTTTTGGGGAATGAACAAAAGGGACTGTCTTCACATCAAACCGCCGCATGTGATGTAACCGTTTCATTGCCAATGCAGGGTCGTGTGAGTTCGCTCAACCTTGCGGTTGCGGCGGGGGTGTTGTTGTACCGGTTTGCGTAGGTTCGGCGCGTTGCACTGCCAGAATAATCAAAACAGCCTCCTCGTTGCGAGAAGGCTGTTTGTTTTTAGGATCAATTTTCAGAGA
>JAIFKY010000282.1 GCA_020049345.1 Anaerolinea sp. | reverse complement strand
CATGCGCCAGCGTCGCCACCTCGCGCGCCGTGCCCTGATAGTTGATCAGCACCCAGGGAGTCATCTCCGGCAGGACAGACCAGCAGAACGCACCTCCGCGCTTGCCCTTGCGGATTTCGCTGTCGAGTCGCTTCTCGTCGAAGACGCGCTTCGCCAAATCCGCTACTTTCGGGTCGAACGCCGCAAACGAATCCAGCACCATGTTGGCGGCGGTGTCAAATTCGTAGGTCTTCTTCGAGCGCGCCACGGGCGCATAAATATCGTAGCGGCGCAATAGTTTTCCCGCAGGGATGCCGGCATGTTTGGCTTTGAGTTTGAAATAACGCTGAAAGATGGAAACATTTTTGCGCGCCGTGTTCAGCAACGCATCCACGGCTTCGTTGGGAATATCGTTGGTCAAATTTCGTGCCGCAATTGGACTGTGAAATTTACGCATGTCAATATTTTCATTGTGCCAATCGCGCACGCGGGTCTGGTACATTTGACCGAGGATCACGCCGTCATTGCCATACACGCGGAATTGCTCCTGATAACTCTTGGCGCGCATCTTCGGGTCGGCGCTGTAGCGGAAGGATTGCAGTTCGCCTGCGGTCATTTCCTTCGTTTTTCCGTCCACGCGCAATTTGAAGGTGTAGCGGTTTGTGATCGCATCGAACAGATTGATCAACGCCGTTGAGCCCGTCACATTTTTGATGTTGACGATCTTTTCCTCCGCTTCGGTCAGGGTGTGCGGCTTGAACAATCTCAACGCTTCAAGGTAATAGCGATAATCGCCCGCGTCATTCATCAGCCGCCTGGCGTTGACTTCGTCCAGTTCCTTCCACCACAGGCTGAAAAACAGCGTGCGGTTTTCGATCCCGGCCAAGAATTGCTGCGCGCGAGATTGCAGGCTCTGCGCGGCTTGATCCTGTGTATCTGCCGTGAAAGATAAACCAGCAAACGAAGCCAGTTTGTTTTTCACCCGCTCAGTCTCTTCGCTGGCGCGGATGATTTGCATAAATTGTTCAGATGAAATATTGGGGTTCAATTTGTTGCGGACGCCTTCAAACGAAGTGACCTGTTCTTCGATCATGTCAAATGCGTTTTGCAATTCGGCGCTTTCGTAAGGCGGGTACAGCGGAGCCAGACTCCATTTGGTTTGGGTGTAGGGCATTGTTTTCTCCAAAAATAATTTACGAGGATGTGGAATCACATCCTCGTAAATTATACGTGTTTTTGAATTTCCTTTCTCTACCGTACAAATGTCGTTGCGAGCCCGATAGGGCGAAGCAATCTCCCATTGCGAGGTTGCCACGCCGCCTAAGAACAAGATCGGCGGCTCGCAATGACATAAATTTATGAAATGTACGGTAGACAAAATTTCCTTTGTGCAACTTCGTGATCTTGGTGGTTGAAAATTTTTAAGGCACGGCCAAAAAGTGATTCTTCAATGTGTAGTGAATGTAATTTTCCCACAACGGCAGAACATCTGCCTGGCTGTAGTCGTGGTCAGAGAAGGTTTGAATGATCACCCGCCCGTCGTAGCAAGAGGCAAGCACACCCTCCTGGCTCGACTTTTTCGCCGCAAGCCCTGCCAGCAAAACGGCATCGCCTGAGCCGCCCAACCGAATTTGATCCCCGGCCTGATTCTCCCAATAGCGGTTGTAATGCAGCAACGGCAGCACCGTATTTGGCTCGGTGAAAATGGGATGCGTTGGGTCCCACCAGTAAACCGAATCGGCAATATCATAATCTTTCTGGTAGCGAATGCCGCACCCGCTCAAAATTTTGCTAATCGGTCCGCTTGCTTCCGTGTCAAGATACCATACCTCGGCGATCAAGGCGGCTTTGTCGCGCGTCAGGCGCGTGTTGATCACATCCCAAAACTCACCAGAAATTCTATCCTTTGCCTCAGCGTCAACAATGATCAGGTCGTATTTTGTGCCTGAGTTTAGGTATTCCATGAAGTGCCCGCTGTACGAACCGGTTTGGGTATATTTAATTCCCATCCCATCGAGCGCATCCTGAACCCACATGCCAATGCCGTATTCATCCGTGTTTTCGTAAACCAACACATTGGCAGAACGGATGCGCGCTTCAACATCCGCTGTAGGGGTTGCTTGAACCTGAACCTCTGGCTGGGCTGTGCCAGGCGGTGCGATTGTCGGTTCAGGCGGGGGGGAGGTTGGCTGTGCGGGCGGCTGGACATTTAATGCCGCCTGCGTTAATTGCAGCGCCATGCTGGTGGCTTGAAGTTCAAGCGCCGCCTTGGTGGTATCGAAAGCAGGCGGGTTGCTGGTGTTAGGCTCTATGGATATGCCGCAAGCCAGAATAAAAATAACGACGAACAGTAAAAACAAAATACTCCCCCGCCTTCCGTGTTGCATGAACATGATGCCCTCCTTACAAAATATGGTTGCGGAGTCAGAATGATCCGCAACCATATTATATAAAAATCAAGGGCGCATATCAACCATTTTACAAACTGGATCGGACGTGCATGATGTCGCCATCCTTAACTGGATATTCCTTGCCTTCGAGTCTAAACTTCCCTTTAGCCTTCGCCTCATTCATCGACCCGAGGCTGATCAAGTCTTCGTAGGCAACCACCTCAGCCCGAACAAAACCCCGCTGTAAATCCGTGTGAATCTCCGCCGCAGATTCCGCCGCAGTCGCGCCGCGTTTCGTAGTCCACGCGCGCACTTCATCTTCGCCAACGGTAAAGAAGGTCTGCACTTGCAGCAAGTCATACGAGAGGTTGATCATTCGGTTCAGGCTCAACTCTTTGATGCCGTATTCTTCCATGAAAACCTCGGCATCCTCCGCGCTGAGTTGGGCGATCTCCATTTCGAGTTTTCCCATCAATGCCACGCTTGGATGATCGAGTTTCGCTTCCGGTGCAGGTTGTCCTTCGCCCATGTTGAACACGGTCAGAATCGGTTTGCGAGTCAGTAGACCAAAACTGGCGAGTTCCTTTTGTTCATCGTTTGTAAATTCCATCGAGCGCAAAGGCTTGTTCTCTGAAAGGGTCTTGTTTAATTTTTCAAACAATTCCGTCTGGCGCGCGTTGATCGTTTTATCTGTGCCGCCTTTTTTGCGTTCGTCAATTAATTTCTCCAATTTTCTTTCGACGGCGATCAGGTCATTTAACAGCAGTTCTGTTAACATGCTGTCCACATCGCGCATGGGATCAATGCTTCCGCTGGGGTGCGCGACATTTTCATCTGTGAAGCCGCGCACGACTAAAATCAAACCTTCCATTTGGTTGAGTTGATTCAACAGTTGACCGGAAATGCCGCTTTTGGCAGAGCCTGATTCCAGTCCCGCAATGTCTGCGTATGTGACCTTGGCGTAGATGGTTTTCTTCGGCTTGAACATTCCAGAGAGTTTTGTCACGCGCGGGTCGGGAACATCAACGACTGCATTATGAACTTCAATGCGTCCTGCGCTGGCTGTGGTGGGTGTATTACTGCGAGTCAGCGCGTTATAAATGGTGGTTTTACCAGATTGGGGGAGTCCTATAATTCCTAATTTCATCTTGACCTTATCCGTAATAGTTTGTTATACATAGGCAGACGCGCACGACTCAAAATCGTGTTCCCAACGGGAATGAGGGTTCGATTCCCTCCTTCGGCACCAAATTATAACTCAAACGTCCTCCCATACGGGAGGACGTTTGAGTTATATATTCGACCTCTTGCATAAGCCAATCGTAGGTCAGGCTTTTAGCCTGACGCCTTTTGAAATTTGTTGTATGGCGGGTTGAAAACCCGCCATACAACAAATTATGCAAGAGGTCTATTATTTTTCCACCAGCAAATAAGTTCCAGGTTCTGTGATGGTTGTTTCATAAAAACCGTTTACCTGTTGCGTGTCCAGTTCGATCCATGCGGTGGTATTGTCATTCACGTTTGCGCTTAAAAAATATACTGTTGTTGCCTGTGTAGTGGGAACCTTCCAGGTGATTTTTGAGCCTTCTGGAATTTGCGACAGGGTATTGTCGTCTTTGAACAGGGCAATGGACAATGTGGACAGGGGCGCAACTTCCAATTCAGCCAATTCCGCGTCGCTGAGTTCGTTCAGGGAAACCGTATAGCCGCATAAATTGCTGAAGACTAGCAGGCTGTTCTGATCGGAATTTAGGACGAGCGGACTTTGATCACATTCGATGAACAGTAAACTTTCGCCGGTGACTGGGATGAAAGGCATTAATTTATCGGTGTGTGCGGTGTCGGCGGGGATAATTTCAATTGGTGTATTGTTGCTGGTATTGGCTGTGAAAGTTGGGGGTGGCGGTGTGGGAAATCCGTTTTCAATACTTATATGGGTGTCGCTGGTTTCGTAATTTGCAACCGTATCCACACCTGCTTCGCCATTAAGAGTGTCTGCGCCTGAATCACCGCTTACCGTATCGTTTCCGTCTCCGGCTTGAATCATGTCATTGCCTGATCCGCCGTTTAGGGCGTCGTTGCCTTCGCGTCCATTGATTGTATTGTCGAGGCTGTTTCCGGTAATTGAGTCGTTGAAAACTGTGCCGTTAATGGATGTGAAGAGTCCTGAAAGGGTCAGGCTTAATCCACCGCCTACATTTTGCTGGGCGTAATTATTAAGATCAATCGTGATGGCTGAGTCGAACAGGCTGAAATCCAGCGTGTCTTGTCCGTTGGAGACAAGTTTAAGCGCTCCGCTTGTTCCAGGCTGGAATATGAAAATATTTACGCCCGTGCCGCCTGTGATGACATCTCCGGCAGTGTGATCACCGGTGATGATTAATTGATCATCGTCCGCGCCGCCATCCAAAGTGTCAACGCCCAAACTGGTGATGAGCGTATCGTTCCCGTCACCGCCGTTGAGCGTGTCATTCCCGTTGTTTCCGTTCAATACATCATCGCCACTGCCGCCGTTGAGAATATTATCCAGTGAATTTCCTGAAATGATGTCGCCGCCGCTTCCGCCATTGACGTTTTCGACCTGCTGGTTATTTAAGTTAAGAATCAAGTTGGCGTTGACTGTTTGATTGCCGATGGTGTTCAAGTCAACTGTCAGATCGTTGGACGAACCTGAAAAGTCCAGCG
>JAIFKY010000226.1 GCA_020049345.1 Anaerolinea sp. | reverse complement strand
GCGGCTTTCATGTCATCAACAATGGCGTCGGCAAGCGCGTTGATCATACGATCACTAGTGCCGCTACAAATAACGAAATAGTCTGTAAAAGAGACAATTTCTTTCAGGTCAATTAAAACAATATCTTCACCCTTTTTGTCTTCAAGGGAGTTTACAATTTCGCGGGCAAGTTCAAGTGCGTTCAGGTTTCACCTCATGGTTTGGATAATGGCGCGGAAAATAATTTTGTATAAATCGATCCGCTGGGTTGCAGGTCACTTTTGAAAAGATGGATGGAGTCTACTCTGGCTATGCCAATATTGCCAAGTTGAATTGTATCCAATGTTGTACGAATTTTTTGCAATTCTGGCTGGCTGATGTTTTGCCGCACACGTCCAATGGAAAGATGCGGCGAGAAGGCGCGTTCTTCCTGTTCGTAACCCAAACGGGTTGTGCCTGCTTCGATGTTTTTTTGCAGGGCGGATAAATCTGCCGGAGCATGGATGCCGATCCACAATAAATGGGGTTTGCGCGAGTTTGGGAATGAACCGAGTCCGCCCAGTTGTAAATTAAACTGCTGGTGGGCATTTGCCTCACGCGCAATCAACTGTTTCAGAAAATCGAGGTGTGAGGTTGAGGTCTCCCCGATGAATTTCAAGGTCAGGTGCATATTTTGGGTAGGCACCCAGCGAATAACCTCATTCCCCAATGTTTGACGCAGGCGGGCAGTTTCTTTTTGAATCGCATCAGAAACATGCGAGGAAAGTTCGATGGCAATAAAAACGCGCAGTGAACTCATTCGATATGGCTTATGCCTTAAGCAATACTTTTTCCACAGCCTGTTTGAGATCAAGGAAGCCAACAGGTTTGGTGAGGTACATGGATGCGCCCGCTTCAAGTCCGATCTTGATGTCGCTGGGCATACTTTTTGCAGAGACAACGATGACGGGAATGGTTGATAAACCAGGCTCGCGGCGCATGTAGCGCAGAACTTCAAGACCAGAGATGTCTGGCATCATAATGTCCAGGAGGATAACATCCGGTTTTTCCTGCGTGATTATTGGAATGGCAGGGGCGCTGGAAAACATTTTAAGTACACGGAACCCATTAACGCGCATCATCTCCGCGAACATTTCTGCGGCATCCGGCTCATCTTCAATGATCATGACTGTTTTTTGTGAATCCATCGTTTTTTATCCTCGGTGCTAAAAATAGCATAATACAGTTAAATTGGCAAGGGTTGTTTTGAGTTTGAGACCCTTCGTAAGAATCCCTGCCGCATAATGGTCTAATTCAAGATACCTAAACCATTGGAGGAACAATGACAGAGTTGGAAGCCTTTCGCACAGAAAAAAATGAGTTTTTTGAGAAGCATCCGCAAAGTCCGCTGACGCGCGAACAAAAAAAGGACTTTGATGGCTTAAATTATTTCCCTGAGAACAACGCCTTGTGCCTTGAAGTAAAAGTGGATGAATTTCCAATCAAGGAGCGTTTTGAAATGCAGACTTCAACGGGAAATGTACAAATCTATGAGAAGTATGGAAAATTCAATTTTATGGTGGATGGAGTTAAGGCGGAACTGACGATTTATCAAAGTGAGCACGGATTTTTTCTGCCCTTCGCCGATTCGCTGGCTGGGGTTGAGACCTACCCTGCGGGGCGTTATCTCGAACCTGAGTTGTTGCCTGATGGATGTTTTCTTGTGGATTTCAATGTTGCCTACAACCCATATTGCGCCTACAACGAGATGTGGTCATGTCCGATTGCGCCGGCGGAGAATCGTTTGAAGGTGGCTGTGCGCGCTGGGGAGAAATTATTTTATACACGGGCTGATCATTAAAACGTTCGTGTTCCAGCCAAGATAATTTTCATAGAAACAGGATCAAGCCCGGGTCTGGAAAAGATGCGGTCTTGATCCTGTTTATTTTTTGCGGGCAATGCTACTCAAACCATTTTTTATCCAGCGCAGGCCATTCGTCGCTTTGCTCGGCATTGTCCTTCCAGTTTTCTTTTCCGCTCCACGATTCGATTTGGATGGCGTAGACCGCTGTGCCGCGCAATTCTTTATCGGTGATCTCGCGGTATTCTCTGCCTGCGACCATGTCTGGGAAGTATTTGGAGATTAAGCCGTACAATCCGCGCCGCGCTTCGTTGGGGTTGGTCAGGACTTGAACTGTGCCAAAGACGATCACGCTGCGATATTGCAGTGCAAATTCGAGGGCGACATTGGAGGGCATTAACCTGCCCATTTCGCTGACTTCCAAACAAATTTTTGGATTCTTTTCAATGCCAGAGCGGAGCCGCCCCGCAAGGTTGCCGTGAAAGATAACCTGATGATTTTCCTCGTCGAACCAGAATAGGTTTGGGTGCAGGAAGGGCTGGTCATCCCAGGTATAGGCGGTGTGTCCAATTTTTTGTTCACGAAGAAATGCGCGAATCCACTCATCATCGCGGGCGTAGTCTAGGAGACGTTGAAAGGCGGTTGGGGGTTGGTTTTCGTAGTTTCGGGTCATGTAAATGTTATTGGTTATCCACCAGCAAATATTTGTACCAAGCCCAGAGGGAGATATATCCTGTAACGAGAGTCGCGATAATCAGCGCCCAGCCCCACCAAGCCACACTTCCCCATGCTGCGAACAAAAAATAAACGGCAGCGGCGCTTGTGATGGAGCCAAGTAAAGCAACTTCAACCGCCGTGAGATTTGCGATGCTAAATGGTTTGTCTGTGGGCGGAAGGGTATGCGCCCTCCATTTGAAAGCGGATTCAAGCCCCTTGTTGTGGCTGATGTAATGCTCTTTGATCTGATTCATCGCCTGCGCTGATTCGTGCCACGCGGCGCGCAGACGGGCGAGTTGAGCCAGAGTCAACGCGCCGAGGATGGTGAGTACAAAAAACAAACCCGAAAACGCAAGGGATACGTTTCTTAAATCGGTGGTTGAAAAGATTGCGCTCAGAATAGCCGCTACCAGTGAGCCAACTGTTACAAAGTAAAAAGAAGCGACCCGCGAACGGTCTTCGTTTGCCTGAAATATGGTGCTGGCAATATAGTCGTATTCTGCTTTCAAAATGTCATCAACATTGAGTTTTGGTTTTCCCAGCATAATACTATTCCTGTGCAAAAGTTGCTCTTTTGCGGTTAAGCGTCAAACGCCCACTCACCTTGACGCATGACTGGCTCACATGAGCCATCCTGTTTGATGCCGTCAATATCCATTGTTGGCGAGCCGATCATGAAATCTACATGGTTGAGGCTGACATTGCCGCCAGCGGAGATAAACTCGTCGTCGGTCAGTTCCTCTCCACCGGTCAGAGTGAAGCGATAGGCGCGTCCAATGGCAATGTGACAGGATGCGTTCTCGTCGAATAAAGTGTTGTAGAAAAGATGTCCGCGTTGGGCAATGGGAGAACTGGCCGGCACAAGAGCAACTTCGCCGAGGCGGTGCGAGCCTTCGTCAGTATCCACCAATTTTTGCAAGGCGGCCTCGCCTTTCTTCGCGCTAACCTTGACCACACGCCCCTTTTCAAATGTAACTTGAAAATCTTCGATTAAAGTTCCGCCGTAACTAAGCGGGAAGGTGGCGGTCACAACTCCATCAGCGCGGTTTCTGTCGGGCAGGGTGAAGACTTCTTCGGTGGGCATGTTGGCGGTGAAGGCTACGCCATTCTGCGCCATAGACTGCGCGCTGATCCATAAATGTCCGCTGGGAAGTCCGAGTGTAAAGTCTGTGCCTGGCGCGGAATAATGTAAAGCGGTGTATTGTTTGGCTTGCAAATATTTTGCGCGGGCGCGCAGGTTGATGATGTGCGTTTCCCACGCGGCAATTGGATCTGGCTTGTCAATGCGGCTGGTTTCAAAAATGGCTTTCCAGAGTTTTTCCTGCGCTTCCTTTGTTGAGAGTTCGGGGAATACTTTCTTTGACCACTCTTCGCCGGCGGCGGCAACCACGCACCAGTTGATGGCGTTGGTGGTGACTTTTTCGCTGACTTTGCTAAAGTTTTGCAAGTGGGTTTTCTGGATCATACCAACCACTTCGGAATCAAGCCCGCCGAGCAGGTCTGGATTTGCGCCGGTGATGGAGAGCAGAGCGTCGCCATTCTCGATCATCTTGATGACCGCGTCCACCTGCCAGGTGGAGTATTCGCCAAAGGAATCACGCGGGGCGTGTTGGGCGCGCAGGCGTAACATTTCCTCGTCGCCCCAGATCACATCCACATATTTTGCGCCGACCGCATATGCGGCTTTGGCGACTTCACGCACCAACGGCGCGAATTGGTGCGGAACACCGCGGGTCGCCGCAAGTGTGATAATTAATCGTTGCCCGGCGCGAATATTCAAGCCAACTTTTACGATTGCTTCTGCGTAGTTTTGCAGCATTTCTTGGTGTGTTTTGTCAGTCATGTCGCCTCTATAAAAGTAAAGTAATGAGTTCCGAGTGCGCTTTAATAAAGCGCACCCTGCATAGAAAACCCTGTTACGCCAAGTATAGCATGGGGGTTTCCATTATATCCAGAGGAATATTGCGCTCGTTCGTAAACTTGCCAAAAGATTTAACCACGGAGCACACAGAGATCACTAAAACCCAATCGGGATAAATCCCTTGCTCAGTACATAAAAGTCGGCTAAAGCCGACTAGCCCGAAGGGCTTTCACGAACTGAGGCAGGGCTTTAGCCCGCCGAATCAATCGTATAAAAATCGCAATTTGTGACCGCGTTCAGTATAGTTATATCGTTGGTTGAGCAGACGGTGCTCTTCCGCCATACCGAAACCAACAATGCGCAGAAAACGCCTGTTCCGTGGTCTCGATACGCCCCGCGACGATCAGCGGGGCTACTCGACCACCACTTGACTTAAAAGTGTCAGGTGGTTAGAGAAAGACCTCTTAAAATCTCTGTGAACTCCGTGATCTCTGTGGTAAAGGGGACTTCACTCCCTTATGCGAGAGGTATACTTGCGAAATTCCAAATTTTCGAGGGTGAAAGTATGCGTTATTTTGTAGCTATTCAAACCATCATTATCGAAACAAGTTTAATTATTAAAGCCAGAAACTTTGCCAAACAAGTTACGCCCACCGTCGGTTCTTCAGGCAACGGGTATCGAGATACGAATCAATTCAATTTGCAGAAAATTGAAAACGATCATTTTGTCAGCAAAATCGGGGAAGAAGCTGTCAGAATCGTTTTTGAACAATGTGGTCGAAAAGTTCAGGGACCAGATTATCAGATTTATGCCGGAAAACAAAAGTCATGGGATTCTGATTTATATATTGATGGGCTTGGGCTTGCAGTTAAGACCCAAGCAACGTCGTTAGCCAGAAAATTTGGATTATCCTGGACTTTTCAGGCGGGAATTTATCGCAAAGACCCGATCTTGAATCAGTTGGATGCCTGGATATGTTTTGCAGAATTTAATGAGTCAAATCGTCAATGCAGGGTTTTTCCACCGTATCAAATAAAAGAGTTGACATTTGGAGAACCAAAACTTGACAAGTTAAAGGGCAGCAAGAAGGTCGTTTATGCAGAAAGTTTGCCCGCCATTCCTGAATAATCAGATCACTTCCATGGCGCGGCGATGAGGGGAGTATCAACATCCGCGGCATGACCGAGGTAGGGCAAGCCCCACGCTTCAGAGATGGTTTTTAGAATGGAATAATGCGAATACGGGGTGGGGTCTTGAAAGTTTGGTTTCACCTGCGGAGAGATGAATACTGTGGCAACGCGCCCGCCCGCCTGTTCGGGAAGTCCACAGCAAGAGTGGTTGCCCTGTCCTTCGTCCCAAGTCAGGATGACGAGGAAGGGTTCGCCCGAAGATTCCAACACGGGGTAGAGTTTATCCATTTGTTCTTTAAGCCAACCGTCAGCAAGTTCAAGATCACAGTCATGTGAGGAATAACAAATATCAGGCGTGATGAAGATGAAATTGGGTAGATCGTTTAGGGCAATATCTCCATCCAATTGCGTCAGCGGAACAACGCTATGCGCGCATCGTTCCACATTCAAGCGGATCGGGTCAAAGTAGATGAAGGGATTGTGCTTTTGCGCATAACGCAAGGTACTGCCCAAAAAGCAGGGGTCGGGCATGTCGTCTTGATAGGTCTTCCAAGTGCGTCCGCTTTGCTCAATAAGATCGGGCAGGCTGGGCGCGTTGATGAAGCAATCTTCGCAATTACTGGTAATTCCAAAGGTGTCGCCACCAATGAGGGAAATGTAATTCGGCAGGCTGGGATGTGTAGTAGCGTAGTGACCCGTCAACAGTGTATATGTGCTGGCAAGTAAATTAAAGTATGCCATTTTCCCATTGCCAATCACCGATCCAAACTCTTTGTTTTCAAAAATAATAACGACAATATGGGAAAAATTTGGCACAAGCGGCAGGGGGATGGGCGTTGACTCCAATGCCAGGGGTGGCGTTGGAGTAACTTCCTGCGAGACGACAACAGGGCTGGATGTAGGAAGCGGCTGTAGCGCAGCGGGAAAAGGCGAAGGCGGCGACGCGGAGCGTGTCAAAGTGGGCTGGCAGGCTGAGGCGAGAAGTGAGGCGAGGGCGGTCATCCACAAGAAGCGTGTGATCAATTTCATGTTGGTATCCTTTTTGAAAGCGCAACTTTTACATTTCAATTATAAGAGTAAAATTCAAGTGTATTGAAAATGCAATTAAATAACCGTTGCCTTGCAACATGGTTTTTGCTACAATCTCAGAATAACCCCAATGGGTGAGACCTGCAAAGTTTCAAAGTGATAGAATCAGGAAAGCAAACATTATGACAACCATACGCACCCCCGCAAAAATCATTCCGCGCGCATTTCCTGGCATTAAGCCCGAAGAAGTGCAGGAAATCATTATCAACAGCCGTATTACAACCTACCCGCCTGAAACCATAATATGCAGGGAAAATGAAATTGAGTATGTTTTCTACATGGTTCTCGAAGGGGATTTTGAAGTTACAAAGGTAATTAACAATTCAGAAGTACGGTTATTAAAATCCCTGACCGCTGGAGATTTTTTCGGCGAGATGGCGTTGATTCACAACGCACCGCGCGCCGCAACGGTAAAAACCAAAACCAATGTGATCATGCTGGAATTGGACAAAGATGGATTCAACCGCGTATTAAAGCGCAGTCCCAGCGTTGCCATGGCCATGGTGGATGAGATCAGCAACCGCCTGCGCCAAAATGATCAAATGGCAATTGAAGACCTGCGGATGCGCGCTTCAGAACTGGCAGATGCCTACCAAAAACTTGCCGAACAAGACCTGGTGCGCCGTGAGTTCCTTTCAAATATTGCCCATGAGTTACGCACACCATTAATGGTGGCAAGCGGATATTTGCAAGCCATCAAAAAGGGTATGGTCTCAGAGGAACAATTTAATGCAACCATAGATACGGTCTTACGCAACGTGGATCAGATCACCACGCTTGCCAATGACCTGCTTTTTCTGCAAGAGATTGAATTGGTTTTACCTGAATTTCAACCCGTGGATATTATTGAAGTTGTCAACGAGGTGATTAATAAATATGAAGAAAAAGCACAGGCACGGCAGGTGATCGTAAAAGTAAAAGGCGACCGCAATGTACCCAAAGTACGCGGGGACGCACAATCGCTTGAACGCGCAATCATCGCGCTGGTGGACAATGCGATAAAGTTCAGCGCGCCAAACGGAGAGGTGGAAATTCGCTTCACAGAACAGGGAGATCGGGTGCGTACCTCTGTCGAAGACCATGGTATCGGCATTGCACCAGAAATTCGCCCGCGCATCTTTGACCGCTTCTTCCACCTCGACAAAAGCGGAAACGAACTTTACAGCGGGCTTGGAATTGGTCTTTCCATCACACGCCAGGTCATTCAGCAGCACCAAGGCACACTGGATGTGGAAAGCGAAGCAGGGAAGGGAAGCAAGTTCAGCATTTCTTTGTTGAAGTGGCAATAAATTTTGCCAGCATAAAAAATATTGCCGGATATTTTGAAATAGTCCCCGGCGCGTAGTTAACGGAGAACATGATGCAACTTAAATTTCGACCTGCAATTATCCTATTTTTAATTAGCCTGTTGCTTGCCACCCTTACAGCCTGTAGCGCCAACAGCACAGACAACTCAGAAGTTGTCCTACCCGTCCTGCAAACATCCAACCCAGGCGGCTCCCCCACCTCAAACGGGGTATGCGGCAACGTTCTATATCCCACCGCGCAAGGCGCAACATGGGTATATACTAGCGCAGGCGGACCAAGCGGAACTTTCAACTATACAAACTCAATCACCCAGGCGCGCGCCGATGGTTTTACACTGACATCGCAATTCACCAACATTGCCCGCACCCAGGAATGGTCATGTCAACCTGACGGATTGAAAGCCATTCAACTCGGCGGCGGAAGCGCAGCAGGCATCTCCATTCAAGAAATGACTGCAAGTTTAACAGCATCAGAAGTAACCGGCGTCAGCTTACCCAAAGATGTTACATCAGGTATGCAATGGCAATACAGCCTGGCGCTGCAAGGCACGGTGGCAATGCTTGGCGACCCGCAAGCGCCAGCCAAAGGCACATACACAGCCGTCATGCAGCAAATGGGAAGCGAAACCATCACAGTGCCGGCAGGAACATTTGAAGCCATCAAAATCCAATCCAACTCAACAGTTGATATTATTTCAACCTTTGCCGGAAACGAACTTCCAATTAAATTCAATGGAACAACAATCACCTGGTACGCCCCCGGCGTTGGTTATATAAAATCAGTAGAAAATGGAGATTTCGGCGGCGAGGCTTTTTCAGCCACCACCGAACTGCAAAGTTACAGCATCCCATAAAACAAAAAAATCCCGAAGGTTCGATAAACCTTCGGGATTTTTTTATTCAAGAACCAAACACAACGTTCAACTTATCGTATTCATCGTAATAAGAACGGGCTGAAAAAGGCGGATCGCCGCGCTGCATGGAATGGATTCGATCAAGCAGGACGAGCAAATCTTCAACCACTGGGAGATGAAGAACCGCATCCCTGCCGACCCATTCAATTGATCCTTCCTCACTGGCTTTGATCTCACCCCGGGCATTTTCTCCGCAAAAGACAAACAGACAAATTCCCGTTTCTCCGGCATCCACAATGACTGTGCCGCACAACCATAAATCAGCCAGCAGACCCGTCTCTTCAAGCAATTCACGCTGCGCCGAAAAAAGAATATTCTCGCCGCGTTCTACGTGACCGCCGACACCGTTGTATTTTCCCGCCCACAACCTTTTGGTGGGCGCGCCTTTAATTAACAAATACTCATTCCCGCTTCGGACAAAAATCGCCGTGCGTGGAATAAGCATATATCTGTCTTTCGTAATTCCCTGGTCAGATTTTGGCATGTGATAAAGAGAAATCACCACAGAGATCACAGAGTACACCGAGATTTCCTAAAAGTCTCCGTGCTCTCTGTGTGCTCCGTGGTGAAAAGGATTTGTTATTCTACGATGATGAACCGTATCTACGACTAACCAATCAACTTGCGAACTTCATCCAAATGACCGGCAGAGCCGAGTTTCTCGTTCTTGTCGGCGATAAACTTGGCATATTCCGCCATGAAAACCTTGCCAACTGGGCGCAGATCAAACTCAGAGGGCTTATCGCGGAAATATTCGCGGTGAACGCGAGTCCACACCAAGCGACCGTCTGTATCAATGTTGATCTTGGTCACACCCAACTCGGCAGCGCGCTTGAATTGAGTAGCATCCACGCCTTTCGCGCCCTTCAAATCACCACCAGCCGCGTTGATGCGCGCCACTTCTTCCTGCGGCACCGAGCTGGAACCATGCATCACCAGCGGGAAACCGGGCAGTTGCTTCTGGATCTCAGCCAGCACATCGAAATGGAGTCCCTGAGTGCCGCTGAACTTGAATGCCCCGTGGCTGGTACCGATGGCGCAAGCCAGCGAATCAACACCGGTTAAGCGCACAAACTCTTTTGCCTGAATGGGATCAGTCAATTTGGCGTTAGCCTCATCCACCTGAACATGTTCTTCCACGCCGCCCAACTGACCGAGTTCCGCTTCCACAACCAGTCCCTTCGCATGAGCAGCATCCACCACACGCTTGGTGATTTCTGCATTCTTTTCAAAGGATTCGTGGCTGGCGTCAATCATCACAGATGAGTAAAAGCCGCTGTTGATGCAGTCGTAGCAGGTTTCTTCGTCGCCATGATCGAGATGAACAGCAAAGATCGACTCGGGAAAAACATCGTTGGCAGAGGTAATCAACCCTTCAAGCATTTTCTTGTGGGTGTAAGAACGTGCGCCCTTGCTGATTTGGATGATGAATGGCGCTTTGCTCTCAACGCAACCGCGGAACAAGCCCATTGCCTGCTCAAGGTTGTTGATGTTATACGCGCCGATGGCGTACTTGCCGTACGCCGCTTCAAACAATTTTTTTGTTGTGACAATCATGTTAAACCTTCCTTATATGGGTAAGAATATGGCGTCAATTACTGCCGCCTAAAAACCATTGAATAATTATACTTCCTGTCTAGAGGACATTTCTTGATTATAACCACAAACTCAGGCTATAATGAGCGAGACTTAAAGTATGAATTCCCGTATATTTCAGTAGGAGGCTCACATGAGTGATTTCTTTGAAAAAGTAAGTGGACAGATTGACCCGTTCAAAAAACTGCTTTCGTTCATTCCTGGCTTCAAAGGCTATGTCGAAAGACAAAGCCGCCGCGACGCAGACAAAGTTCTGCGAGATACCGTTGCGCGCCGTTTTGAAGAACATTGGGGACGCGCTTCAAACTTGCAGGTTGAACTTGTCAGCAACGGCATGATCAAATATGTGGATGACATGGAGAAAGCCGCGCTCGCGCTGCGCACCTTCATTGATAAGATCACCACAGCCGCACGCGGATATTCCGGCATGTTTGACGCAGTCAAGATCAACGAGAAGGAACTTGAAGCCATTTATCAATTTGATGTGGCATTCTTTACCCTCGGCGATCAAGTAGGCAGTGCGCTGGATAATGTAGAAGCCAGCCTCGGCGACGAAACCGCCCTGCCCGCAGCCATTCGCAATTTGACGTCCCTCGCCCGCCTTGCTGTTGAAACTTTTGAGCGCCGCTCTGAAGTTGTTACCGGAAGCGGACAATAAAAAAATTGTAGGGGCGCATCGCGATGCGCCCCTACGGATACAACTATGTGGCACAATTATATTAATGCATCTTCCACTGACGAGGTCATCAAAGTTTTAGGGGAACAAAAGGAACATGCCCGCGTGGTTGCCGGCGGCACTGACCTCATTCTCGAACTCGAGCGCGGACTCCGTAAGGGGCTAACCACCCTTGTTGATATTTCGCGCATTCCCAATCTTGATCAAATCACAATTGACGAAGACGACGTGATCCACCTTGGAGCGCTTGTTACTCACAACAATTGTGTAAACTCCAAAATAATCCGCAAGAAAGCCTACCCCTTGGCGCGCGCGTCGTGGGAAGTTGGCGCGCCGCAAATTCGCAACCGCGGCACCATCGCCGGCAACATCATCACCGCCTCGCCGGCAAATGACACCATCAGTCCGCTCATGGCGCTCGGCGCAAGTGTGACATTGCTCTCCACACGCGGCGAACGAACTGTTCCCCTAAACGAATTTTATACGGGCGTGCGCAAGACCGTGATGCAGGCTGATGAAATGCTGGTGGATATCTCATTCCCAGCGCTGAAAAAATCACAGCGCGGAACGTTCATCAAACTGGCATTACGCCGCGCCCAATCCATCTCATTGGTGAATGCCTCGATCATTCTCAATCTGAAAGCGGATACAGTCCAATCGGCTTCGATCACGCTCGGGGCGGTCACCCCAATCATCGCCCACGCAGAAGAAGCGGAAAAATTCCTCGCGAAGAAAAAACTCAACAAGAAGAATATCGCCCAAGCCGCAGAACTTGCCATGCAGGCAGCGCATCCCATTGACGATGTGCGCGGTTCAGCCGTCTATCGCCGCGAGATGGTCAGAGTCATCACCTCGCGCGGACTGACCGCAATCCTTGACGGAACTGAACAGTCAGGAATGCCGAAGAAGCCCATCCTCCTTTCGGGCGCGGAAACAGAAGGCGGAATGCAGATTGCAGAAAGTAAAAATTTCCCTGCCTCTGCAATTGAAACCACCATTAATGGAAAACCCTATTCCTTCAAAAGCGGACACAGCAAAACCCTTCTGCGCCTGCTGCGTGAAGAAGGCATGTTGACCGGTGTAAAAGAAGGCTGTGCCGAAGGCGAATGCGGCGCATGTACCGTATTCCTGGATGGCAAAGCAGTCATGGCGTGCCTCGTCCCTGCGCCACGCGCGCACGGCGCAGAAATCACCACCGTGGAAGGGCTTGCCAACGGCGACAAACTGCACCCCATACAGGAAGCATTTGTCGAAAACGGCGCAGTCCAATGCGGCTATTGCACTCCGGGTTTCCTCATGTCTGGCGCAAAATTATTGGAAGAAAAGCCCAACCCAACCCGCAATGAAATTGAGCAAGCCATTACTGGCAATCTTTGCCGTTGCACGGGTTACTATAAGATCGTAAAAGCGATTGAAGACGCGAGTCAATAAAACTTTAAGAGGTAACGAATGGGCAAATATTCCGGTTCATCCACACAAAGGGAATCATCCATACACAAACCAAAAGAGCCGCATGGAATTTGGCAGGGAATTGGTTGTTTAATGATGCTGATTGTCCCGACGCTTTCCATCGCAATTGGCATTCAAGCAGTGGACTATGCGCTGATAGAAAAATTGCCTATCCCGTCTCAATTGCTGGGCTACCCCCAATTGCCCGATCTTATTCGCAAGTCAACCGGGTTAATGATTATTTTAGGGCAAATGACCAAAGTTAAAAATTTTTATGCCTATGCGGTCGCCAGCATCGCCGCCCTGCTTATACTGGGCAGTGTGATTTCATTGGTTTATGCATGGGCATATCGCGCGGTAAGCCCCACCCGTTACGGTCCCATGGACGCGCCCCCACCCAAAAGACGAATAACAAAAAAATCACGGTAGGAAATTATGTCATCTAATTCTGTTGGTAAATCACTTCCACGCATTGACGCGCTTGATAAAGTAACAGGCAAAACACTGTACTCCGGCGACCTGAGCATGGAAGGCATGTTGCACATGAAAGTGCTCTTTGCCGAACGCCCACATGCGCGTGTAAAAAATATACGCACAGACAAAGCCGAAGCGGCGAATGGCGTAGTGGCTGTCTACACATCCAAAGATGTGCCGGTCAACGAATACGGATTGCAAATCCCCGATCAGCCCGTGCTCTGCGGACCTGGTTCCCAAAAACCCTACACAGATATTGTCCGCTTTGTAGGCGATCAAGTTGCCGTGGTGGTAGCCCAGACGGAGGTTGAAGCAGAAGCGGCGATCAAACTGATCGAAGTGGATTACGAAGATCTGCCGATCCTTTCCAACCCCACCGCTGCTCTCCGTTCCGATGCGCCGATTCTACATCCAGACCGTGGCGACACGAATGTATGCGTTGGCGACACGAATGTATGCGTTCACTACAAAATCCGCAAAGGTGATATGGATGAAGCGTTTGCCAAAGCCGATGTGATCGTCGAAGGACAATATCACACACCGGTACAGGAACATGCCTACCTACAACCTGAAGCCGGACTGGCATACATGGACGAAGAAGGCCGTATCACCATCAAAGCCGGCGGGCAGTGGACTCACGCAGACCGCGAAACCATAGCCCATTCACTAGGGCTGCCCGAAGAAATGATCCGCGTTATCTACCCTGCCATCGGCGGCGCATTCGGCGGACGCGAAGACATGTCAGTGCAGATTGTGCTGGCGCTTGCCACATGGAAATTACAACGTCCGGTAAAGATCGTCTGGACACGGCGCGAGTCGATGATCGGACATGGCAAACGACACGCGGTGACCATCAACGCAAAATGGGGCGCAACCAAAGACGGCAAACTCATCGCCGCAGAAAACGAACTGATTGCAGATGGCGGCGCATACATGTACACCACCAACAAAGTGCTTGGCAATGCCGCCATCACATCCACTGGACCGTACTTCATCCCCAACGCAAAAGTGGATGTATACGGCGTGTACACCAACAACGTGCCCGGCGCAGCCTTCCGTGGATTTGGCGCGCCGCAAGCCTTGTACATGGCTGAATTGCAAATGGACAAACTCGCCGAAAAACTTGGCATGGATCCCGTAGCGTTTCGCCTGAAAAACGCCCTGCGCGACGGCGATACTTTGGGAGTCGGCACGCCTGTTCCCAGCCCAGTCAGCGTTGTCGAATGTATCGAAGCCGCCCGCGATAAATTCAACTGGAAGAAAAAAGCAAAAAA
>JAIFKY010000016.1:1900-5607 GCA_020049345.1 Anaerolinea sp. | reverse complement strand
AGCGCGGAATCCCTTTGAGGGTGTAACGAAAAAAATCTTCATTCGCCAGGTCGCTCTCTAAGATTAACGCGCCGGGAGTGGGGTATCTTCCACTGCGGTCGGGGCTCGGAACCTTTGCAGTTAACAACGCATCTTCATTGATGCGGTAGGTGCGATTGCCGCGCGCCACAAAATCGAAATCCTGTTTCAGTTCATCCCCATCGCCAATATGCAGCGGGCAAAGGGTTTTTAGGGTTAAGTTGTAAACCGTCATTTTGGCGCTCCTTTCCATTCCACTGCCAATGCAAAGCCAGAGCGATAGACTGCGTGTCCAAGCGGATTTTTTCCGTTGTAGAGCGGGCTGACATCCACCATTTCACCGGGGATGGTGGAACGCGCCGCGCTGAGGGTTGCGCCTTCTTCCAGCATGTTCACGGCGCGGCGGCGCTGTCCGCGTTTGACGGGAGAATCCAACCAGCCGCCCACGTTGATAATTTTATACGCGCCGCCTTTCAGTGAATCGGTTTCATCTTTGCGCGGCAGGTAACGGCTGAGGCTGACCCAGGGCTTGCCTTCGGCGTCGGGCAGTTCAATCATCTTTTGTTGCGTAATCTGGCACGCGCCAAAGCCCACACTGCGTTCCGCGCCCAAACCAGAGTCACCCAACTCCGCCAGCAGATTTTCAACTTGTTTCTTGCGGGTTTCATCCTGCCTGTGCCAGGATAATCCAAACCACAGTCCGCATTCTTTGGCGTACGTGACGCTTCCCGTAAAGTAGATGGCGGAATTTTGCGCGGCGCGTCCCAGCGTAACACGCGGACGGGTTTCCACGCTCCAAATGGGCGTTTTTCCTTCACGGATGGCATCGGGTAAATCAGCCTTCTCGCTTTCATCCAACAGAACCGTTTCGCCTAATTTTTGCGCGTTTTCGTAAACATCCGCCAGATTTCCACCTTCAATCAATTGGTGGAAAATTTTTTCTGAAACATATTGAATGCGCTTGTACTTCTTGGCATCGTCTTTATTTGCAGTTTCTCCCACAGCTGCAAACGGTACGGGGAAGAACAACACGCCGCCTGCAAAAGGGAATGTGGAGGAAAGCGCAAAGGGCGGATCGTTTTCCGCAAATGGCTTTGCAAAGTCATCCACTGCTGCGCCGCCACTGCCAACCGCCAAACGGTTAACGAGCGCGGCAAACAAACTATCGGAGGGCATGGTCGTGAGCGTTTCCTCCTGACCCAAGCCATGCCGCCCGAAGTGGAAGCCGCTCGAACCGCTAATCTTCCAGACTTCAACCTGCATGGCTTTACCCTGCCTTTATGTCTTGCATGAGTTTGGCTTTGATGATTTCAAAGTCGTTCAATAGGTCTTGTACTTTTTCGTAACTGCCTTTGCCAAGGTCAACTTTCTTGTCATACGCGCTGCTTGAACGCATATAAATCTCAATATTTTCAAACTGCACCTTGCCCGATCCGCGTGAACCCGCGCCGCCAAGATAGTCATCTTCCACCAATTGCAAGGCTTCGATGACGGTCTTCAAGCGCTGAAAGTCCGCTTTTTCGTAAACGCCGAAGACAAATTCAGCAGGACCAAACTCCGCGCCCGCAGGCACACGCTCTAAAGAACGCGGGCTGGCGGCGCTGGTGACGCGGTCTATAGCAACTTCAGTTTTGATTTCGGCATAGCGCAGTTCTGTATTTGCCTTGTCCATTGCATCTGCGCTTTCGTCGGTCAGGCTTACATCACGCACCACCAAACGGGTTGGGCTGGAATAATCTTCGGCAGGCACGCCAAAGATATGGCAAACCACACAGCCGCCGTCTTTTGTGTAATCGTCTTTTGTTTTACAACTGTGAATGTTTACCTGTCCGATTCGATTGTTCTGTTTTTTGCCCAACATCTTCTCAATTTGAGAGCGCATTTTTCCGCGCAAACTGGAACCTGGGATGTAGGGTCGCTTGTTAATCGGGTTGCGGATGACCGCCTTGTCCACGCCGCCAATTTCCAATCCCGTGCTGGAACCGCCAATATGCAGACCAGTCAATGCCTTGATATTTGCCGTAATGAATACACGTCCGTAAAGGTTGATATCGTTCATGTTGTCCTCCAATTAGTTTTTTCCGCCTTCAGCGCGGTGGTAGGCAAGAATCGCTTCAAACAATTCCATGAAGCGGTGGAAACTGGCACTGCGGTCTTTTTCATCCGCTGCCTTATTTACTTCGTCAATTGCGGCGCTTAACACATCACGCAAGACTCGCACAGATTCACTGCGGGAGGTTTGGTAATCCAGTTTGGGCTTGAGCATATTCAAGCGCCGCATGGCATCGCCCTGGCGTGGACCTTCCCACATCGCGTCAATTTTACGAACCTCTGTGAAAATTCCGCGAATTTGTGAGCGTGTTAAATTGTTGCCAACCAGCGTTTTTGCTGTCTGCCGCGCAAACGCCACCAACTCTGCGCCGCTTGGGTCATTGACCATGATTTTAGAAACGTCCATGATGTTCTCCTTTTTCCGTGGATTGTTTTTCTTGCTTTTTTCTTGTCTTCAACTGCGCCCAACGCGCCGCCGCGCCCCATTGCTTAAGATTCGAGTAGTCTTTTTCATCCAAATTTTCACGGACGGACTTAATCTCCTGCGCCAGTTCGTCTTTTGCGCGCTCTTCCATGCGTTTCAATAAATATGCGCCGCGCCATTGCCAGGGACCCCAAATTTCCTTGTCGCCCTTTTGTCGTTCCAACTTCATTTCAGCCAGTTCGCGCAGGGTTTGGATGATTGCATTGGGACCGCCCAATCCGCCATCTTTTTTGTCTGAAACAATTTTGACAATGCGCTTGAACTTACTCTGCACTTCTTCAAACTCTTTCCATGTCCAGGCATTGCCGATAAATCCAAAGGAATTTTTGCCGTCATTTTTCTTTGCAGATTTTAGGATAACCTCTGCATCTTCCGCCGCCTGATAAATGGGATACTTGCCGCCGATGAAAGCCAGCCCCGCGCTGATGTGCAGGTCTTTGTGCTTGGCGGTGTACTTCGCAAAGTCATCGCGGATGTTCAAAGCAAGGTCGGGCATCACATCCCAGGGGGCAATCAAAAAGACATCGTCTCCGCCCGCATACACTGCGTAGATTTTTCCGTCAAACTTCTCGCAAATCCGCTTGACCCAGCCTTCAAAGAAAAGCGACATTTGAAAACTAAGAGTGGAAATGCGCGCCAGCGTGGCGTATTTGCCGAGTCCCTTTTTGAAAACATCGCCGAGGTTATCCACATCCATGCGCAGGACGCCCAGACGCTTGAATCCGCCATCAACTTTTTCCTGCAATTCATCGAAGGTGATAATCTCGCCTTTTTTACCGCTCTCCTGACTGACAGGGATGATGTTCACCGTGTAGCGCAGCAGGTTGGTGGCAGGCACACCCTTGGCAGATGGATAGCCCGCATTGCCAGGATCATCCAGCGCCCAAAAGGTAATCCGCTCTGCGTGTTTGAGATTTACCGCTTCTTTTTCGCTTGTCAGCAATTGAACCTGCAAGCCAAATGACCGCAATGCCTCTTCAAACGTGGCAGACTTTGTGTCCGCTGTTTTTTGCCAGCCCAGAGCGGCAAACTTTGTGTCGGGTAAAATTTTCCCCAGTTTCTTCGAGAATGAATCGCACATGGAGCAGACTTTTACGGATGATTCATCTTCGTCCCTGCTTTCCTCAACAATGGCAAGCGTATCGCCGCCGCA
>JAIFKY010000016.1:0-1887 GCA_020049345.1 Anaerolinea sp. | reverse complement strand
GGGTTGCCGCCGCTCTCAGGAATCGCAAAAACCTTCGCGTGCATTTCGTCGCCCAGTTCGGTGTAGCGCTGCGTTTTGGCTTTGCCGAGGTCCGCGTGCATTCTGTTCCATGCTTTTGGAAATTCACCCGCTTCAAATTCACAAGCAGGAACTTGTGTAAATCCCAACGCGAAATACAGGTTTGTTCCGTGGTGAGTGAGAATTTTATTTGTGATTTCCTTGCGAAGGGCTGGAAGTTTTTCTTCTGCGCTGATAGGCGCCAGCAGGAAGAAATGTCCGCCGCCAGAATAGATGACATTGGTATAGGGCATTCCCAGTTCATTCAGCACAAAACGCAGAACAGCCTCTGTCAGCAGTTGCAGGTAGAACGAACGTCCACGCAAGGTTTGCGCCGCTTTTTTACTGGTGATGGTGTAAATGAATTTTTGAATGCCCGAAATATCGCCGCCAATTAAGAGCGCGACAGGCGTATCTGGCAGCGCTTTTTTCCCCTTCTCCCTGAATGCTTCCCGCGCTGCGCTTAAAAGCGAATCAATTTCGCTGTCGGGGCGTTCAGCCATACAAGCTGCCAGCGCCGCAGTCATGCGGCTGTGGTCATAAAGCGAAACATCAGGAGCCGAGTAATAATAGGCAGAAGGCACACACCATGCTGCTGTTTGCATTGCGCTCAACATATTCTCGACGTAAGACTGCATATCCCCAGGGTCATGACTTGCGGCGGAAGATAGTGTTTCCAAAAGATTTTGATAGCCATCGCCTTCGCTATCCTTGTCCTGTTTATCTATTGGAAAAAGCGTTTTTTCTGTCAGGCTAAGCGGGCGCAATGGCAGGTACTTTCTATCCTTTGCATCCTTTTCCTGGTGGACTTTGTCCAGGGATATGCGGTCAAAGATGGTCATCATCTGGCGCGGCTGAGCGTTCTTCTTAATAAAGTCCTCGTCCACGCGCTCGCCCGCGCTCAGTTTATCTGCCAGCGCAATCAACTTACTCAGTCGGTTGTCTTGTGCGGGCGACCTTTCAGGTATATGGTGATACGCGCCTGCCAATGCAGCCGCATGATACGCCTGAGGTACATGATTTTGTACAAAATATGCAGAGTAAGTGGCGTGCGCGGGCTGCCCTTCCCCCTCAAACCCTGGCGCAGATGGGCGAGGCACGGTCAACGACCTCTGCTGTATTTTTCCCACGTCATGCAACAACCCTGCCAACGCAGCCGTCAAAACTTTTTGTTCCATGCAACCTCCTTGTTCCAAATAAATCTGTTTCCCAATTCCACCCTTTGACCTCCCACTGTATGGGGAACAGTGTGTATAGTCTATTCGTATGACGATGTTTTGTCATGCGTAATTTCACGCAACTTTCAAAACTCACGGTAGGTCGAGAAGAACAAGCCAAGCAGCCTCGCCAGCCGCGCTTGGTTGATGTTCTCGGCTTCCCAGTGTTCCTCCGCTTTGCGGTATATCGAGCGCAAGTGGTTTTCGACAGTCCGCAGCGAAACGCCCAGCCGTTCGGCAATTTCAGATTGACGCAGCCCATCCTGCACGAGCAAGGCGGCTACCGAAGACTCGGATGGGGTGAGCTTGGTTAATACAAAAATGCGGGCAATATCCCATTGTTCGCGCAGGCGGAAATCACTCAACTGCTTTGCCGCAACAAAAGGGTCGTCCACGCTTCGCAGAATATCGAATACAGGAGACATTCTGCCCCAGGCAATGACGGGAATGGGAATCAGCCTTGCCCACTCATCTCCGCTGGCATGAAGGTTTCCCGATTCCTCCAGCGCTGGGTGTGAAGCAATATGCCAAAGATTGTCCTGGTCATCAAACAGGATTTGCGCCACTGCCATGCCGAATACAGTCAAGGTGCGCCGCCCGCCTGCAATTAACA
>JAIFKY010000249.1 GCA_020049345.1 Anaerolinea sp. | reverse complement strand
ACCCGCGCTGACCCTGCAACTGATTGAGTCGGAACTTTATGAGAAGACCAATTTGAGCGAAGTCTATTTGATGGTCGGCTCCACATCCGACGCGGGAATTGTCGCCACCTGCACCGATCCGAATCTAAACGGCGGCGGCGGACCTGAAAATCCTGTCGGCGAGGAAACAGTCAACGGGTTGACCTTTGTCCACAGCGCCACAGAAGGCGCGGGCGCGGGAAATTATTATCAGCAGGAAATTTATCGCGCGGTTCAAAATAATGCCTGCCATGAAGTGATTTTTTACATCCACTTCACCAACACCAGCAATTACACGCCCGGCACAGTGACCGATTTCAACCGCGATGCGGTGATGCAAAACCTGCAAGCGGTTTTGTCCATGATTTCCATTAAATAGAATGAATCCGCTGATTGACGTTATCTGATCAGCCAATTCAAACACTGCGCGTTCTGGTTTTGTTGCCAAAATCAGAACGCGCAGTGTTTGAATTTTGCCTCAAAAGGGCTGCAATTTTCAAGCAATATCAAAACTAAAAATTGCTGATATACTAAGAAAATTGTCTGACCAAGATGATTTGTTTTATCCTATACACTTCCCCTTAAGGCATTATTTATGACCAACAAACCCATTTCGCTCACCGATCTAAATACCGCTGGCGAGGATGTTCTGTCGCAAAAGTTAAATATTTCAAGCCGGGTCACCAAACGCATTATCGCCCTGCGCCCCTACCAATCAGTTGATCAACTTAATAAAGTTTGGGGCATTGATCCGGTTGTCTTGCAGCGCATCAAATCGTTGATCGATGTTGATCAACAGGAGACGCTGCCTGACTTGGAAGCCACCCAAGTTCCGCCAGAAACTGCGCCGCGTTATGAAACAAAACCTCTCGCAACAAAACCGGAGCCAACTCAAACAACAACTCCCATTTTGGAGTCGATCAAAACTGAGAAAAAAAACTGGAAAGTAAGCGCGCTATTGGTATTAATTCTGTTTATCGGGGCTTATTTTCGATTTACCGGATTAAATTGGGACAAGGGACAGCATCAACACCCCGATGAACGATACGTTTCAATGGTGGCTAATGAGATCAAAGGGGTCAGCGGAATTTCCCAGTATTTTGACACGGTTAACAGCACGCTAAATCCCTTAAAAAACGGATCCTATACCTACGGAATGTTCCCGCTGTTCTTCACCCGCTTGGTCGCGCAATGGGTGGGCATGGCTGATTATGACTCCATCACACTGGTCGGCAGGGCCATGTCTGGCTTGTTTGATTTGCTTGCGGTTTGGATGCTTTACCTTTTGGGGAAACGCTTATACAACCAGCGTATTGGATTGCTTGCGGCGGCGTTGGGCGCGGCGGCAGTTCTTCCCATTCAACTTTCACACTACTTTGCAGTAGATTCCTTTTCCACAGTATTTGTTGTCGCTGGATTTTATTTTTCAACACTGGCAGTTCCCATCCATGCTCCCGATGAGGAAATTTCCTGGTCGAATCTGTTTTACTTTGGCTTGTTCGGTTTTATCATTGGGTTGGCTGGCGCCTGCAAGGTAAACACGCTGCCTGTTTTGGGAATTATTGCGCTGGCAGGCATTGTCAGAATCATAACCGATTGGAAAAAACCAAATTTTTCCACCACGCTAAAAGTAATCGGTATCGGGTGGGTTCTGTCGGCGCTAGCCGCCTTTCTCGCATTTCGAGTCTTCCAACCCTACGCATTTGCCGGTCCAGGCTTTTTTGGACTCGCGCTTAACGAAAACTGGCTCAGGGTCATGAAAGAGGTTATCAATCAAGTAGCGGGAAATTCAGATTGGCCGCCCAACACCCATTGGACAAACCGATCAATCACTTATGCCTGGAGCAATATGGTGGTCTGGGGCATGGGTGTGCCGCTTGGCATAGCCGGCTGGCTGGGATGGGCATGGGCGGCAAAACGCATCTGGAACGGGGACTGGCGTCGCCATTTGTTGCCGTTTATCTGGGTTGCTGGTTACTTCATCTGGCAAAACATGCAGTTTTGGCGTTATATGCGGTACTTCCTGCCAATCTATCCGTTCATCGTTTTATTTGCCGCCTGGGCTTTGATTGAAATTTACGACCAGACTCAAGAAAGCCGCGCCCGTCTGTTGTCTAATGGAAGCAACTTTGCCCTGCAATTTTCAGACTGGAAATTTATTTGGAAAGGCGCGGCGGGTTTGCTCGCATCTGGAATTGTGTTGGTGGGAACCTACGTCTACGCTTTGGCTTTTATCCAAATCTACACCCATCCCATAACACGGATTGCCGCCTCTGAATGGATGCTGGAAAATATTTCCGCCCCGCTCAACCTGATTGTTGAATCTCCACTTGGAAGTAAATCCTATCCGGTTGCCGTAAGTCGTCAGATGATTGAGCCTGGTTATTCGGCATCAGCCAACGTTCACGTCCTGCAACATGGAACTGCATCCAGCATCACCACCACTGATGTTCGTCAGGTGGGTGTGAGTTTCTATTTTCGTTTAACGCACGATCAGGAAGGGGATGAAATTATCACAGAGGGCAGGCTGGCGATTAATGATGACGATCAAAATCAACTGCGTCAAATCTCCTTTGGCGATATTAATATAAACCCAAACGAGACGTATTATTTCCACTATCGAATACAAAGCAGTAGTCAATTTTCCGCATCCAATATTACATTAAAAAATGTGGATGAGGGTATGCCCGTCCAACCGGTTGATTTAAATATGGAATCCCAGTCGGGCATGTTACAAGGCTCACTTCCCATAACGCCTCGGGAACCTTTAACACTCAACCGGCTGGAAATTGGAAATTTTCAACAGGTATTTTTACCGTCTGAAACCACCTTAAAAGTAAGCCTCTATAAAGAGGGCGACGACAGCAAACCCCTTATTGAATCTTCGCAGACTCTGTCATTTTCAGAGCCTGGGCTGCGTTTACAGCCAACTTTTAATTTCTCACCGGTCGAATTGTATGGCGAGCAAACCTATCAGGTTCGCTACGAAATCACCAGCGGCGCTCCGCTTCGCATCTTTGGCGAAAGTTTTACCCTCGAAACTTCCTGGGATGATGCTTTGCCATTAAATATTAACAAGTATGACGTTCAGGGCGGAATTTTCACGCCGTTGAATCTTGAACTGTACGAACCCGATACTCCCGAAAAACGGGAGGCAATGATCAAGATTCTTGAAGAAAGCAATTATATTGTCATCCCCTCCAACCGCGCATACGATGCCATGCCGCGCCTGCCCCTGCGCTACCCGCTGGCTTTAAAATATTATCAGGCATTATTTGACTGCAATTGCAGCGGCGATGCTCTTGAAAACCGTGCCTATGGACTTAAGCCCCCATTCAAAAGCCCGCTTGGCTTTGAACTGGTAGCCACCTTTGAAAGTCCCCCCACTTTGGGATTTTTGACATTCCCCGACCAATCCGCAGATGAGTCTTTCACCGTCTATGATCATCCCAAGGTCATGATATTCAAAAAGTCACAGGATTTCTCGATAGAGCATGTCAGGGCGCTTCTGAATGAAGTGGATTTGAATCAAGTGGTTTTCCAAATCCCAACGGAATATATGCGCTCCCCCACCGCCATGCAACTTCCCGCAGACCGTCTTCTGGCGCAAAGAAATAGCGGCAGTTGGTCTTCCATGTTTGATCGAAACGCATTCCTCAATGTCAATCAAACAGCGGGGGGAATTATCTGGTATCTGTTGCTTTTCTTTTTGGGATTGGTCGTATTTCCATTTGTTTACAATGTATTTTCCTGGCTTCCAGACCACGGCTACCCGTTGATGCGAATGGCGGGAATCGTTACCGTCGCCTGGCTAGCCTGGTTCCTCGGCAGTTTTAAAATCCTGCCTTTTTCACAACTGACCCTCTGGCTGAGTATTGACTTACTCCTGCTGCTTGGCGTTGGGTTGGCATACCGCCAGCGCGAAGCATTATCCAATTATTTTTCTGAAAACTGGAAGCATATCCTCAAGACAGAAGCGCTCTTCCTTTTGCTTTTCCTCTTCAGCCTCTCCATTCGACTTGGCAACCCCGACTTGTGGAACCCCTGGCTGGGCGGCGAAAAGCCCATGGATTTTGCATTCTTCAATGCGGTTCTTAAGGCGGTTTACTTTCCGCCCGAACATCCGTGGTTTTCGGGTCACTATATTAATTACTATTATTACGGCTATGTAATGGCTGCAATCCCAACCAAACTGCTGGGACTTATTCCATCCGTCGCCTATAACCTGATCCTGCCCAGTTGGTTTGCAATGACCGGAATCGGCGTATTCTCTGTCGGGTTTAACCTGGTGGCGGGCTTGCGTAAAAATTCAGAAACACTTGATCCAAACCCTGCCGAAGAAAAAAGCTCGCTCTGGACTCAACTATTCAATAAACAGCGATTTACCAAAAACTCAGCCTATCTGGCAGGCGGATTCGCCTTAATCATCGTGCTTCTTTTTGGAAATCTTTATCAAATTCCTGTGCTATGGCGTTACCTGCCAGAAGCAACCATTGCCGGAGCCGATGCAATAACCACTCCAGTTGAGCGCGCAGGCGCAGTCCTGGGGGGTGCGCTCCGAATCATAACCGGACAAGCCACCCTCCCCGGAGGTAACGGACGCTGGTATTTTGAAGCATCACGCCCCATCCTGCACGACGGTCCAGACACACCAATTGCAGAGTTTCCATACTTTACGTTCCTGTATGGCGATATGCACCCACACATGCTGGTCATGCCGATTTATGCGCTGGCGCTGGGTTGGATGCTGAATTTGCTATTGCGCCCAAATTCACGCCTAAAGTGGACCGGTAAAATCCCAGGCTTAATCGCCGCCGGACTTATTTTCGGCAGCTTCCGCGCGGCCCACACATGGGACTTTCCAACTTTCATTGGAATGGGCGCGCTGGTCATCCTTTGGGATGTTTGGCGTACCCGAACAAACTCCATTCAAAAAAATATTCAGGACCTTGTCCTTTACGAAGTGGCATTTGTTGGAATTGCGGTTGCCTTATACTGGCCATTTACGCACTGGTTCAAGACAGAATACGCATCTCTTGAACTTTGGAAAGGACTCAGGACACCCTTAACCGACTATCTATTTGTCTTTGGACTATTTTTGTTCGTGGCGATCAGCCTCCTAATTCGAGGACTGGCCCCCGACCTGAAAACCGCATATCAAAATTGGATTCTCGCCTCTAAACAACACTTCGTAAATATTTTCACTTGGCGATACCTTAGATGGTATTTGGCTGTTTTAATTTCTTTCTATGCCTTAAGCGTACTTTGGCTGTCAGATTATCAAACACTGGCATTTGGAATTCCGCTTCTGATCGGCATGGCATACCTCATTGTTTTCAAACGCGATCTGCCAATGTCACAACAGATCACCTGGCTGCTCTTTGGGCTTGGATTTTCCATTACCATGTTTGTAGAAGTATTCGTGCTAAAAGGCGACGGCGGACGAGCAAATACAGTTTTCCGTTTTTATAACCAAGCCTGGTTTATTCTGGGACTGGCAACAAGCCTTGCGCTGATAGATTTATTGACCGACTTTCCCGCCTGGAGGCGTCCAGCCCAATTGTCATGGGGATTCATTCTTGGTCTATTAGTTCTCTTCGCCGCCAGTTATCCATTAATTGCCACCAACAAGAAAATGACCGATCGTTGGCCTGAAATTCTAAATCCGCCTCATGCTTTGGATGGCGCTCTGTTTATGATGGGCGACGCCAACAGTTTCAACCCCGCCATATACAATGATAATGGGCGCCTGTTAAACCTAAGCCATGACTATGCCGCAATCCTTTACATGCAAGATCATATTGGCGGTTCCCCTGTATTTGTGGAAGGTCACACTGAGGAATACCGCTGGGGATCGCGTTTCGCAATCTATACCGGTCTGCCATCTGTCGTGGGCTGGAGTTGGCATGTCCGACAGCACAACTCTTTATTGGATGGCGCCATTGTTGACAGGCTCATTGATGACGTTAATAATTTTTACAACACCGGGGACGTTGAAGCAGCCAAACAATTTTTAGACAAACACCACGTTCAATATATTATCGTGGGCGATCTTGAACGCGCTTATTACGACGCCAATGGTCTAAATAAATTTCAAGACATGGTTGATCAGGGCGTGATACGGATAGCCTTTGGAGACAACAGCCTCAACACAACCACGATATTTGAAGTTACGGAAGTAAAGAAATAATCACGGAGTAATTTAACATGAAACCGAACACAGCAACTGAAGAAGCAAAGCCCCAGGTTGATAAAAAACCAGACTCAACTTTTACCTCCCTGGCAAAATTACCGCTCTGGCTTGTCACCAGCCTTATTTTGTTGCTGGCTTCATTGGTATCCCTGATTTATTTTTTCCTAAAAAAGAAAAGTTCAAAACCGGAATCGTGGCAAAAAAAGCCAGGCGTAGCCAAATCCTTCGAACCAACGCCAGACAGTAAAACCACACAGCCAGTCCAATTAAAACGCGACGGCATAAAAGATAAACCCGCTGCTGGAACGTCCGTTGAAAACATCAGGCAAACTGAACAAAATGAAAATCCCGTCATAAAACAGATACGTTCATTAAATACATGGTCATTCCCTGAGATAAGCCTGGAACAAATAAAAAAATTCGCCTTGTCCACCGTCGGCGCAGTATTGGCGCTGATCGTTGCGTATTCTGCCCAGGGTATTTTTGATTCAACTACAGGGGAGGGAATTTTTCGAAATTCAATATGGTTAATCAGCCAAACTGAATCCTACCGATTGTGGCTTGGATCGGGGGTTTATCTAATCGCCATGTTGATTTGGATTTTCACCGCTCCCGCCATACAATCAATTAGCGGAATAGTCAGCCCACCCGATCTTTCCAACACGCAAAAAAACGGTTATCCCTCGATTCGATTTTTCCTTTTGTCTGTCAGCATTGGCATTTATTTTGTATCTGTTTTGTTGTTTAAAACAGGCGGAGAGACCGGATTTATTCGCATCCTTTGGGGAGTTAGTTTAATAAGTTTTATTCTCTCTCAAATCCCCTGGGCAGGGCTGGATGCTCCGCACCCTGAAGCAGAAAAATCTCCCCGCTTTCAATGGCAAAACTGGCTTGTCCTGGCAATTATTCTGGCAGTGGGATTCTGGCTTCGCTTTTATCAGGTAGCCACCATCCCTGATGATTTTCACGGAGACATGGCTTCACACGGATTGGTGGCCAGAGATTTCCTTTTAGGCATTCAGCATGACATCTTTGGATTTGGCTGGACAGCCACGCCAACCATCGGCTTTTTGCCCGCATTCCTCACGATGGCAGTTTTCGGAAACAATATCTTTGGGCTCCAAATGGCGGCGGTAATTGGCGGGGTGTTTAGCCTGCTCGCCGTATATTTATTAATCTGGAGATTTTTCAACAGTCATCGATTGGCGGCTCTAACAACGGCATTGGTTGCCATTAATATTGTCCACATTCATTTCTCGCGCATTTTTAATATGGAACCGTGGCCTCTATCCAACTTTGCCATATTCTTATTGATAGATGGATTAAAAGCCCGCCGCTCCACCTCTTTTGGGCTGGCAGGGGTTTTTCTTGGGTTCAGCCTGCTCATGTACACATCAGGGCGCGCGCTGCCATTCATCATCATTGTCTTTTTCCTATACGCACTTTTCTTCCAGCGTTCATGGCTCATCCAAAATAAACGCGGACTTGTTTTGATGATCGTCGGGATTGTAATCACCATGGGTCCCGCCCTGATTTACTACCTGATGAACTGGGATGCGTTTGTTTCTCGCAGCCGCGAAGTTTTTCTTCTCTCACCCGGCGTAATGGCTCACCTGCTCAACAAATACAATACAAATTCTGAATTTGTTGTCCTGCTGACGCAACTCAAACTGTCGTTGTTAATGTTCAACCAATCCAGCGATACCAGTTCTCAGTTTGGCTTTCCGCATCCCATGTTTAGTACCATTCTCTCACCCTTAATCATCCTCGGATTAGGCTTCGCTCTGCGCCGTTGGAAAGATGCAGGAATGACTTTCATTCTTGTCTGGCTGGGATTAACGGCCGTCATGGGAAGCGTCTTAACGCTTGACGCGCCTTTTTGGCCTCGGCTGGTTGGTATTATCCCGCCGGCGGCTTTTCTGGCAGCGGTGGCGCTTGAGCAAATTCTTGAAATTGGCAGAAAAAACTTTGGTTTCAAATCAGTTATTTTGATCACGGCAATCTTTACCATTTTTTTGGCAACCGCTGGCTACCAAAATTGGAATCAATACTACCTCGCAGTAAAGGAAAGCGGCTCCCCATCCACCGTAACTGGACGGTACATAGCAAGACTGCCATTAGATGTCACCGCGTGCAGCATAATCAGCGGTCCACCACTCAATGTTCGTGAAACCTATTTTCTTGCATGGCCACACAAACTGATAGACATCGCGCCAGATGCTCCCGACTCTGCCCTGGATACCTGCACGGGGTCATCCATTGTGTGGGTGATTTCGCCTGAAAATATAAATCGCTTGGACGCCATTCGCGCCCGCTGGCCAAACGGAATTGTACAGGAACGTTACCTCGCCAAGTTTAATTACACACTGACGTTCTATCTGATTGGCGTTGTTCCGCCTGCTCCCCTGTCTACCGATGCGGTTCCGCCTACTTCCCTGCCTGCTGATGCCGTTCCGCCTGCCGCTCAATCGGGCATTGCGCCAAAACCGCCCTTGCAGATTCTCAATGATATAAGCCGTTTTATTGTTCCTGTAATCTTATATGGATTCCTGACTGGGCTATTTGTACTGGTTCTATACCGTACTCTTTTACCTCGGCGTCGGGAAAAAATAAAAATTGCTCCTGTCAACCAAAATATATCTCGTCAATCCACGACCCCTGCTTCACCCAGCAATGTTTTTACTGTTACCTACACGGAACTAAACCAATGGTACAACGAAATTATTTCATTTAGATTCCCCGCTGTCAGTTTTAAGTTAATTATTTCAACTTTACTCTCTCTGAGCGCAGTAGGCTTGGCATATCTTGCACAGGCGGCTTTGGATTCTCAAGCAGGCAATGGATTACAGTTCTTTGTGAAACGGCTGCACTTGTCAACAGAAAGCCAGTTTTTAGGAGTTTCCAGCCTCATCTTCCTGATTGCCGCCTTGATCTGGACATTTACAACAACCGGCCGCGAAAGCACTCCTGCGCCGAAGCAAGATCAAAAACAAGCAATAACCAAAACGCCCCTGGAACAAACCGGAAAAATTTCTCAACAAATTGCGATCAATCCAATACAGGTCGTGAGTATTTTCTTCACGGTTAGCGCCATGTTTTTTTATGCAACCGTTGGTGAAAATAGTCTGGCGCGCTGGTTGTGGTTGATTGGGCTGGGTCTTTTTCTTGCGTCGCTTTTTGTAAAAAATCAGTTTGACACAGCAACGCCCAGAGAAGAGTCTCCAGTTTTTCGCTGGTTTCACGCGCTGATTTTATTTCTCCTGTTAATTCTGGCTTTTTACCTACGGGTTTATCGCCTATACGATATTCCACTTGACCTAAGCACCGACATGGCATCTGTCGGCATTGGCGCGCGCGAATACCTGCTTGGGGTGGAGCATCGTATTTTTGGCACCGGTTGGTACTACATGCCGCGCATCACCTTTATCCCCTACGCCGCAAGCATGGCAGTGGTTGGAAATAATTTATTTGGTTTGTATTTTGCCACAGTCATCATGGGAACCCTTAATATTTTGGGAATCTACCTGTTCGTGTGGAGGTTATTTGACCGCCACCGTCTGGCGCTTTTAACAGCCGTGATTGTGACCATTAACCCCGCCCACATCAACTTCTCCAGAATTACCAGTTATATGGATCCCTGGTTCCTGGGCTTCTTCGGTCTTTTCTTTTTCCTGGATGGATTAAAGGGACGGAGAAAAGTTTCGCTTGCAATCGCCGGCATATTTACCGGATTTACGCTTGTATCCTACCCGTCAGGCAGAGCAATCATCCCGCTGATTGTCATTGGATTGGCTTGCGCCTGGATGTATCAACGCAAATGGATAACCGATAATTACGGCGGTTTAATCTGGATGGCGCTGGGACTTCTGGCTGCGCTTGGACCAAACCTGATCTACTTTATTACCGATTGGTCTGTTTATATGCAGCGCTCGCGCGAAGTGATTATTTTCAACCCCGGAAATATTGAGCATCTAAAATACACTTATGAAGTAAATTCAACGTGGATGGTGGTCTGGGAACAGATAAAGCGTTCTGTACTGCAATTCAATTATTATACAGATCGCAGCGCTCAATTTTCATACCCACACCCCATGTTTAGTTCTCTCATATCCCCATTATTAATTCTGGGTTTTACTATGAGTCTGTACCGCTGGAAAAAACTGGAATACCTGTTTGTGATCTCCTCATTTTCACTTATTCTGGTTGTAGGCAGCATTCTGACGAACGATGCCCCCACCTGGGTTCGCCTCGTTGGCATCATCCCATTAACGGCGTTAATGATGGCGCTGGTGCTTGATGAGTTTGTGAATATATTCGAGCGGATTTATTTGAAGCCGTTTGTTCCACTGCTGTTATTGGGCATTGCTCTGTTTCTGGGCGTACTGGCCGTAACAGACTGGAAAATTTACCTAAGAGATGTTGGAAACGAAAGCATAACCCGCCCTGAAGTACATATTGCACGATACCTCGATGCCCTGCCCGATGACATAACCGCCTGCGGACTTACAGATGAGTACCTTATAAATCAGGAAGAAATAAAATTTCTTGGCTGGCCGCGCACTATTGTAGTCGTGCCTGCTGATACCGTTGCCCTAAACTCAGAGGTTTGCCCAGGCAAAAGTGTGGTTTGGATATTATCTCCAACTTACCAAAATCGCATCCCTGAGCTTCAATCCCAATGGCACGGCGGAATTGCCGAAAATCACCTAATATATGACTGGCTTGTGTTTACCAGTTATCTGGTAAACAGCCCCACTCCGCCTTAATTTGAATGGATCGAGGTTCAACACATAAAAACCGTCCCACAGTCAAAAACTGTGGGACGGTTTCATTTTTATCAAAAACCGGATCACTCCTGCGTTAACCACTCTTTTGCATCCGCCTCATTTGTGAAGTACATCAGCGGTTGTCCGGTAATTCGTGAAAGAAGATCGCCCAACGTACGCTTCATACCTGTAATGCCAATTGTCGCGGTTTTACGAACATGAGACTTTGTTAACTTCGATGCCTCATTTAGAACTGGCATTAATTGATTGGTGATTTCTGTGTTTGAAAAATTCGAAATAACCAAAACCGAGTTTTTAGGCTCACCCAGCACAATTGCTTGAACTTCTTCCAACTCAGCCTTGACAGCATTTGTGTTGAAAAAGTAATTTGAAAAATCCTGATACAAAATTTTTTTGCCGTTATATTCGATCCATTTGGATTTCATACCAACCTCTGTTTACTTTTTGGCTTCATTTCGAAGCGCAAATCCCGTGGCAAGCGCGCCAGCAAGTTCCCATGCCCCAACGCCAAAAAAGGGCTTGGGCGCAATCCCCGCCATGACCACCGCCGTGAAAACGGTAAACGTAACCACGCGAAACGGAACTGTCCAGCGATAAAAAGCTTTTACGTCATTCAATGCCGCAAGCACATAATAAACACCCATATTAAAAGACGCCATTGAAGATGCCGTCATAAAGACGATCGTATAATCACTGGCAGCGCGTTGGGCGCGTTCTACAACCTCAAACCCAAGAATGGAAAGAAGAATTTCAGGGCGAATCAGTCCTGTCAATCCAAGTAAAAAAGCAAGAACTCCAAAAATAAACATGGTCCAGCCAGAGGCATCGCGTATTTTCATGTGTAGTGGTTATCCTTTTTCAAATTATACCTGCAAACCCTTGCCATGATAAAATACAAACCACTATGGCAAAACACTTGGTTTTAGTGGCTGGAAATATTGGTGTCGGAAAGACCACCCTCACTGAACGCATCGGCGCCCGCCTGGGCTGGTGGACAGGTTACGAGTCTGTATCAGACAATCCCTACCTCTCTGATTTTTATTCAGATATGCGCGCCTGGTCTTTTCATTTGCAGGTTTTCTTCCTCGGGCATCGCGCGGATCAATATCTTGAAGCAGCACGCGACGCGCGCTCTGCCATTCTTGATCGAAGCATTTATGAAGATACATTTATCTTCGCCCGCGCCCTGCATCACATGGGAAATCTGGGAGAGCGTGATTATCTTGCCTATCGCCGTCTGTTTGAAGTCGTTGTCAACGGGCTGCCCCGCCCCGACTTGTTGATCTACCTGAAAGCGCCCGTTCCCGTTCTAATGGAACGCATCCGCAGGCGCGCCCGCAACATGGAAACGGGTATTTCTTCCGATTACCTTACCCTGCTTGATTCCTTTTACGATGAATGGCTCGGCGCCTTTGACCTCTGCCCCGTCTTAACCATCCAGACAGACGATCTCGATTACGTCAACCAGCCCGGACATTTGGATCTGGTTACACAACGCATTCAGGATAAACTCGCCGGAAAAGAAGTCATGGATTTAACCCATAAGTAGCTTAATATGCCCATTAACCTGCTCTCAAAAATTCCTTTATTTGCCGACCTTCCTGAAAACGAACTGGATCATATCCTTACCGTGCTGGACGTGAAAGAAATGCAGGATCGCGATATCTTGTTTCACGAAGGCGACCCGGGCGAACATTTTTATGTGGTCACGCACGGCAAACTTGAAGTACTCATGGCTGAAGGCAAGACCGAAGAAATGCTGCTAAACGTGTTAAGCATGGGCGAGTACTTCGGAGAAATGAGCCTGATCATGCCCGGCGGACATCGCACCGCAAGCGTGCGTGCGCGCGGAAATGCCACCCTGCTTTCCATGAGCCGCCTCCAATTTTTAGACCTGACCAAAAAATATCCCGAACTTTCCCACTCAATGGTGCGTGTTCTCAGTCAACGCCTTGACGCAGCCAACACCCAAACCTTCCGCGACCTTACCGAAAAAAACCGGCAACTCCAAACCGCATACGATGAACTCAAAGCCGCACAGGCGCAGTTGATTGAAAAAGAACGCCTCGAACGCGAACTGCAAGTTGCCGCTGACATTCAACTAAGCATCCTGCCCGACGAACTGCCCCAGATTGACGCGTTTGACTTCGGCGCGCGCATCCTGCCTGCGCGTCAGGTGGGCGGCGATCTATACGACGTATTCCTTCTCAAAGATGGTCTGGTGGGCGTGTTGATTGGCGATGTAGCCGACAAAGGCGTACCCTCTGCCATCTTCATGGCTCGCGCGCACGCGCTCATCATGGCAGAGGCTGATATTGGCAACACCGCCGGCGAAGTGCTCCAACTGGTAAATCGTCACATCACCCGCCTGCAAAAATCCACCCAGTTCGTTACCGTGTTATATGGCATCCTTGATTTGAAAACTCGGATGTTTAGTTATGCGCGCGCCGGACATGAGACACCACTGCTTCTGCATCCTGATGGAACTGTGGAACGCATCCCTCACAGCCCGGGCATGGCGCTTGGACTTTGGGATACGGTTACGCTCGATGAGCGCACGATCTCATTGCCCCCCGGATCCACGCTGCTTTTATACACAGACGGCATGACCGATTGCCGCGACACACGCGGAGAATCCTTTGGCTTGGATCGCATCAAAACATTATTAAGCAA
>JAIFKY010000200.1 GCA_020049345.1 Anaerolinea sp. | reverse complement strand
TTTTCCCTTCGAGTCTTTGAGACTTCGTGCCTTTGTGGTCAAAAAGCGGGATTATTGAGCGGTCTCTTACCTCTACGGGACATGAAACACGGCTTTCTCTCAACTCATTGGAAACGCACCCAAAAGATTTAACCACGGAGCGCACAGAGTCCACTGAGATTTTCTCAGTGGACTCTGTGGTGAGAGATTTTCTTGTAGAATGAGTTTCTAATTAACGTGAATAATGGTTAGCGTTGGTCGGTGCGGGCTAAAGCCCTGCCTCAGTTCATGGAAGCCCCTGCGGGGCTAGTGCCAGCAGTCCAAAGGACTTTTTTGTACTGAGCTAGGGATTCATCCCGACGCGGGCGCAGAATTCCTTATCCATTATTCACGTTAATTATTTTTGCCAGGATTGAAGTTGTTCTGATTCCGGAGCGCCTTTGCGCCCAATCACTTTGTACACATTTACGGGTTTGGTTTTGCCTTTTACGGTGACCGCGTCTGCAAATTCAGTTTCAAATTCATCTTTGACTTGTTGAAAGACGCTTTCGCTGATCAAAATTGGCCAGGCGTAGGTTTTTGTAAGGTCTTGAAGCCGCGAGGCAAGGTTGGCGTTGTCACCGATGACGGTGTAATTAATACGCTGGGCAGAGCCAAGCAGACCTACAAATACTTCACCCGAGTTAATTCCAATTCCCATTTCTATTTGGTTGGGGCGTCCCTCTTTTTCCCATTGTTTTCTTAATTCATCCAATGCCACGCGCATATCTAAAGACGCGCGTAATGCGCGGACTGCGTGATCTTTGAACGGGACCGGCTCTCCGAAGAAGGCAATGATCGCGTCGCCTTCGTATTTATCCACTGTGCCGCCGTGTTTGTAAATGACTTTTGACATGGCTTCCAAATATGGGTTAAGCAAGGCAACCACATCTTCCGGTGAAAGTTTTTCCGAGAGGGTGGTGAATCCGCGAATGTCAGAGAAGAGGATGCTTACGTCAGAACGTTTGTTGAGCGAATTAAGGTCTTGCGTGCTCATCATTTGATCCACCATTTCTGGTGAGATAAAACGGCTAAAAAGATTGCGTACGCGGCGTTTTTCAAGTTCCTGTGAAACTGCCTGTTCGAGTGTGGGGAGGACAACGCCTAAAAATAACATGGACTGCGGCGCCATGGTCGGGAGGATGTAGCGGAATTTTAGGAAGAAAACCACGACGACAATCAAATATCCCAGCATGGCGCATGACAAAAATAGTATTGTAAGGCTTGGCTGTTTTGACCGTGAGATCAACGCGGCAAGTAATGCGGCAAAAATAGTGGCAACGAGCGCAATCCACGGCGGGGCTTCCTGCAAATATTGTCCGCTGATTAAGGTGTCAATGGCGCTTGCCACAATTTCCACGCCTGGCGTAGGGACCTGCGCTGAGAATGGCGTGGGGTACATATCCTGCATTGTGATGGTTGTCGCGCCTAATAACACAATCTTGTTGCGGAAAGCATCTGGATTCTCTTCAAGGGTAATGCCATCGTGGACGTTTGATGCAGAGTAGGTGGGGTATGTTTTTGCAGGACCTGCATAATTAACCAGTACCTGCCCTGAGCGCAAAGGCACACGCTGTCCGTTGAATTGGATGCTGGTGCTGGTTGGGTTTGAAGGCGGGTCTGTTTCCAAATATAGGCTGGCGATCTCAAATGCCCAGTGATAATAAATTTCTTTGTTGAATGTATCAAACGCCTGCACACTGCGGACAATGGCATCTTCGTCGCGGCTAAAGGCGGTTATGCCGCTTGCGTCCAATACTTTTTGGTAGAGGGGCAACGGTTGCGAGAGCGTGGATACGGTGAAGGTATCCACGGGGTTTTCAAATATTTGGACTACCGTTACCGCAGAGGGCGTCTGTCCAAGCGCATCTGCAAAAGCCCGATCATTTTCAGGCGCTTTATCAGGCTCAAAGAGAAAAACATCCACGCCTATTACCTTGCCCCCGCCCGCGTTGACTTGATCTACAATCTCAGCAAAATAGGATCGCGGCCATGGCCATTGATACCCTGTCCAGTTGAACGAAAAATCGTCAATGGCGATGATTACAATATTATCTGATGGGTTCTGCGATCCGCGCATGCGCATCATCATGTCACGTATGGAATATTCAATGCGCTCAAGCGGAGTGGTTACGCCGGGGAGAAGCGCGGCAATTTGAATAAACAGGACAACCGCCGCTGTTCCCAATAATAAAACAAGACGCAAATTGATCGAATTTTTCTTTTTTGTCATCTTATCCAATCCTTGTTTTCCGTAGCTAAGTCCCAAAGAGCCGAAGGTTGTATAACCGTCAACATTACTCGAAAATATTTTTGGAACTTCCGCGACCTTTTTTTGTTTCGCCTCTTTTCTTTTTTTCTTTCAATCTTTCCTCTTTTGATGCTTTTGTCGGTTTGGTTTTATGCCGTGGTTTTGGCTTTTCACTGGCTTTCTCAACCAATTCATTCAGCCGCTCAATGGCATCCTCGCGATTTTTTTCCTGCGTGCGGAATTTGCTGGCTTCGATGATCAAAACACCCGCGTCTGTCATGCGTTTGCCCACAAGTTTGATCAGGCGTATTTTCACATCCGCAGACAGCGAGGGTGAGTTGGTTACGTCAAAGCGCAGTTGAACCGCAGTTGCAACTTTGTTTACATTCTGCCCGCCAGGCCCGCCCGCGCGGATATATTCCAAGGTTAATTCATGTTCCAGAGATTTCATAAGACAAATTATAAAGCGAACCTGAAAACAATGTTCGTTTGCCGCGCATTGGAGAATTTAGGATCGGCTTTTCTATCGTACAAATGTCGTTGCTAGCCCAATAGGGCGAAGCAATCTCCCGTCGTATGGAATGTTTCTGGTAAAAAGAGGTTGCCGCGCCGCCTAAGAACAAGATCGGCGGCTCGCAACGACATAAATTCACGAAATGTACGGTAGAGAAGGATCGGCTAATTTTGTAGATTTTCTTATTTTTCGCACAGCGGCAGGATTTAACTTCTCGATTTCTAAAATTTCAGGCGAGGAATAAAACAGCCACGCCGATAATTGCGAGCAAAGTTCCGCCTATGGCCTGCCAGCCGACTTTTTCTTTAAAGACAAAATAGCTGATCGGAAGCACGATCACCGGCGGGAGCGCCATTAATGTACTGGCAACCCCAACTTCGGCATGTTGCACCGCCAGCAGGGATGCAGAGACGCCAAGTACGGGTCCGATCAACGCGCCCAGGGCAAGAAGCCACAGGACTTGCGGTTGTTTGCGAACTTCTGTAATTGTTCCGCTTGCCTGTTTTTGAATGACCGCCCCGATCCAAATAAAAATTGCCGCGGCAAGCATTCGGATGGCGTTTGCCTGGAAGGGAGAAAAATCTCCAGTCATCCCCTGTTTTGAAAGGACAAATCCAACCGCTTGTCCAAGCCCTGCCAGCACACCAAAGATCACACCACGGCGCGTATGCCCATGCGGTGTATCGGCGGGCTCTTCGTGCGACATCACCACCCAGCCGATACCTGCCAGCGCAAGGGCGATGCCTGTGATTTGCAAAGGGGTGAGCGTCTCGCCGAAGAATACCCAGGCAATGATTGAGGCGAAGATCGGAGCGAGACTCAACAGCAAACTTCCGAGGCGCGGTCCCAGTGAAACCAACGCTTGAAAGAGGAAGGCGTCGCCCAGAGAAAGTCCAATTATGCCGGAAAGGCTTAACCAAATCCAGCGCGAAGAACCCGCTGAAAATGGCAGCGGCTCGCGGAAGAGGACGAGGTTTATGACGACAAGGTAGATCAACGCAAATAAGAGGCGCAAGCGGTTGGTGACTTGCGATCCAACCATGCGACCGGTCTTTGTAAAAATGATTGCAGTCATCGCAAAAAAGAACGATGTAGCAAGCCCCGCAATTTCACCAATGAATTTCATTTTTCTCCATTCTTAAATATTCAAGGTGACAGTCGCTTTAAAAGTGACTGTCACCTGTACTGCTGCTTTTTTTTCCAAGTTCAGTTCTTGTCAACAAAACCACTGCGACCAGAATCAGTCCACCGCCGACCATGACGATGGGCATTAATTTCTCGCCAAACAGCCACGCCGCAAGCAGAACGGTGACGACTGGTTCGAGTGTCGAGAGCATTGCCGCGTTTGTGGGTCCGATTCTTTCAAGCCCAGCCAGAAATGTGACAACGGGAATAATGGTTGAGAAGATGACCATGCCGAGCATGGCAAGCCAGCCTGAATTGCTTGCGGGGAAATGCGCGCCGTTGGCGAAGGTCAACATCCCATAGACCATGCCCGCCGAAGCAAAAATGATCGCCGAAGATTGCACGGCTGAGACGTGCTTCATCACGTTTGTGCCGACGATGATATAGACCGAATAGATCAACGCGGCGGCGATTGCCATGAGCGCGCCAATCAACTGCCCGCCGTTTGGGTCAACGGTCAACGCGGAACCGACGAGCGCAAGGATCAATGCGATGACTTGTATTGTGGTTGCCTTTTCATGCAGAACCAGAACCGAGAGGATGAACACGAACATTGGGTAAAGGTACAAGAGCAGCGCCACCAACCCTGAGGATGCGTATTTGATGGCGGTCATGTACATGAAGGATTGACCGACGTAGCCCAATGCGCCCATGCCGATCAGTTGGACGAAAATCTTTCGGCTTGGAAAATGCTCTTTGCGTAGAATCAGGATCAGGGTCATGAAAAGAGCCGAGATTCCAAATCGGATGAAAAGCACGGTGAAGGTATCCATCCCATCGGCGTAGGCATATCTCCCAAAGATGGCGAGAGTTCCAAAAGAGGCGGCGGAGATGGCGATGAGCAAAATGCCGATAAGTCGTTTCATTTTATCCAATCATGTTTTGTAGAAATACGCGGATTTGGCTCGCGGTCTGATTCCACGCGGGCTGTTGAATATACCGCTTGCGCGCGTTGAGCGAAAGTTCGGTCAGCAGGCTTCGGTTAGATGCCAGTTGCGCGATAAAAGTTGCAAGTGTTGTTGAGTCATTTGGTTCAATGAGATAGCCAGTTTTTTGATGCTCGATAATTTCGCCCGCCGCGCCAGCCGTTGTGCCAATGGCGGGTAATCCGAAAGCCATGCCTTCGAGATAGACAATGCCGAAGCCTTCATACGAAGATGGGACGATGAGAATATGCGCTTGTTTGAGTTTTTGTTTGAGCGGCTCATTATCAAGCGCGGAATGGAATGTGACGACAGATGCCAGACCGTTGTCCGTGGCGAACTTTTGCATTTGGTTTGCGTAGGCGGGGTCGGTGGTGATTGAGCCGATAATGTCAAGTCGAAAGTCGAAGGTCAAAGGTCGGACGGCTTCGAGGAGAGTATGAAGCCCTTTGCGTTCGATGATGTTTCCGAGAAATAGAATTTTCAGTTCTTTAGTTTTACATCTTTCGACGATTTCATTTTCTGAAACCGCCTCGCCGAATCTGTCGGTGGGTGGGTAGGCTACAACCGATGGTTTGTCATTGCCTATTAAATCATTCACCACGCCCTTTGTCGTCTGCGAGTTGAAAATAAACCCATCCACGCTTTGCAGGTATTTTTTTTCCACCACGCGATAAAGATTGTTCTGCCATTTTGGGCGCAATTCGGAACAGCGCAGGTGATGGACGAGTGAAACAATGGGGTAGGGATGTTTTCCAAGATTTGCAGCGATCAGCGAAGGATGGTTTAGTTCGTCTTGAATCAAAATGTCAAAATTGTCTGGCAATTTGAAAGATAAATTATCTGCAAGGTGCGCCGCGTAATTTCGCCAGGGGATGGATATGATTTCAACCGTATCGCCTTGCGCGCGCAAATATTCGACCAACATGCGGTCGTACATATATCCGCCGCTGAGGGTGTTGAGCGAGCCGTAAATTACGAAACCTATTTTCATGATGGGTGTCTAAAAGTCGAAAGTCAAAGGTCAAAGGTCGTTTCGACTTTCGACTTTCGACCTTCGACCGAATACGACGCCCACGCATTCTCATGCTCCCAGAGCACAACCTTAAGCGCGGAGATGTTTTGGGCTTTGATCCTTTCATTTAGCGTCGTGGCAAGTATCCGCGAAAAATGTTCGATGGATGGATTCAGCCCCGCAAATTCAGGCTTTTCATTCAGCATTTGCTCCTTGTAATAATTAACCACATCATCGAGATGTTTTTCCACATCCACGATGTCTACGAGGTAGCCGTGTTGATCGAGTTCTGCTCCCTCAAGTTGCAGTTCAAGGATGTAGTGATGCGAGTTGGGAAAGTTCTCAGCCCCCCAGTCTCCACCGATCAGGAAATGACGGGCAATAAAATTGCGGCGAACAGCGAGGGTATGCATAAATTTTCTCCAGTATTGGGATTTAAGAACTTAGAAGTTAAATGCTTGCTTTTGTACAAGAATTTTTGAACCACGAAGTGTCACAAAGGGTCACGAAGTTTTTTTTAGGTTTTCCTTTGTGGTTGAATCCGAGTTAGGAATTAGAGTGCGTGATCGAAAATTACTTGAATCGTCTCCTGTGGATTTTCATCCAGCAGTTGGTATGCCTTGTCTGCGTCGTTCAGCGAAAACCTGTGCGTGATCCATTTTTCCGGCTTGATTCTTTCCAAGGCATTCCACGCTACATCGAACCGCCGTGACTTATCCCACCTGCCCGAAAGTTCTGGCGAAATGGTGCTGACTTGCGATGATATTAGTTTAATCCGCGAGCGATGGAACCCGCCGCCCAGATCAATCTCCGCGCGTTTTTGCCCGTACCATGAACCTATGACGATACGTCCGCTGAAAGCAGTTAACGCAATCGCATCGTTTAATGCAGATGGGGAGCCGCTCAGTTCAAAAGTTAGGTCAAAGGTCGAAGGTTGAAGGTCATGTGGTGCGAGACTTTTGACTTTTGACCTTTGACCTGCAATTTCCAGCGCTTTCTTCCTCAATTCATAATTATCCACCACAACCAAACTCTCCAGCGGAAATTCACTTAGCAAGGAGGCAGTTAATAATCCAACCACCCCCTGTCCTAAAACCAAAACCCTTTCGCCCAATATCGGCGCGCCATCCTGAATTAAATTTACGGCGGTTTCCATGTTTGGGAGAAAGCAGGCAGTTTCGGGGAGTAGGAAATCGGGAATAGGAATTAAGGATGAAGGATGAATTATGAAGGATGAGGCGTGCGGTTGAAATGCAAATACCATCCTGTTCAACCAATTACTATTTACCAATTTACCAACTTCCAGTACCCGCCCTACACACGCATACCCATACGCCAGCGGATAATTCAAATCACTGCTCACACCGTCATGAAGATCGGCGATATGCGGAAACTGCCCGCGATAGACCAGCATCTCAGTCCCCGCGCTAATGGCAGAGCAGATGGTTTCCACAAGAACTTCATCTTCCTTGAGACGGGGCAGGGGTGTTTCTCGAATTTCAACTTTTTGAGGGGCGGTGAAAAATAGTGTTTTTGCCTTGGACATGAACAGAGTTTACCGCTTGTCGTGTAATTGAACAAATACATTCGCAGAATTCAGCGTAAAAATTAACACCGGTTCGTAACAACAAAAAAAGCGGCGGTCACTTTTGCAAAAGTGACCGCCATTATTTTTACGATTGGGGCTTGATCGTGTATTTAGGCGTGTCACGCCGAAACTCATAATTATCCATGATCGCCTCGATCACCGTGTTTTGTTCAGGCGTAATCTCCTTGAATTCAAATCCCACATTGAAAAATTCAGGGCTTATATCCTGCTGATGCCACACCACACGCACCGGTATGTTGATGCGCGCCGTGTTAATGTTTGGCAGGTCAGGCAGTTCAATGGCAAGCGTAAGTTCTGTATTTTCAGCCATCAACCTATTTCCAATTACCATTGCCCCGTGTAAATGTAAGTCGCCGAGGTACCCAATCAAATACCCGCCATACAAATCGAAGACCTGTGTGTACGCCATTAAATTTTTACGCTGTACTTTCCTTCGTTCCTGCATAAGCGCTCCTTACCTTATAGTTTACATGAACCGATATTAAAAAGCATTGCTGTTTTATGGTAAAAATACCCATGCGATTTATATATATTTCCCCTCATTTGGACGATGCTGTGCTTTCCGCAGGCGGCTTGATCTACGAACAAGCCCGCGCGGGCGTGGATGTGGAAATTTGGAATTTTATGTGCGGGTTTCCCCCCAGCGGCGAACTCTCACTCTTCGCGCAGGTACTTCACTATCAATGGGGTATTCGCGAAGGCTCTGCCGCAGAAATGATTAACGCCCGCCGCGCAGAAGATGCAAAAGCCGCCAGCATAGTCGGCGCGAAAACCGTCTACTTTGATTTTTTGGATTGCATTTACCGCCGAGGTAAAAACGGAGACTGGCTGTACTCGGATGTCTTTGTTCCTCCGCATGAGGATGATGAGGATTTATCTGCGCGAATGGCAGAAGCCATTTCTGCGCGTCTCAAACCCACCGATCAACTGGTCTGCCAACTTGGGCTTGGTTCACACCTCGACCATGTCCTCGTGCGCCGCGCCGTGGAATTACTCCAGCGCCCCATCTTTTATGATGTGGATATTCCCTATCTCTTTAAGTCACCTGACGAATTGGCGTCAAAAACTGCTGGGATGAAGGCAAAAACCCACAGAATAACCGATTCAGGCGTCAGGGCGTGGTTGGATGCGGTTTCAGCCTACGAATCCCAACTCAGCGGGCTATTCGACAGTCCACAAGCCATGCGGGCGCAAATCGAGCAATATTGGTCTGAATATATCGGAATCCGCTTGTGGTCTTCTGCCTAGACAAATTTGCAATACTTTTGGTACTTGAAACTCATTTTGAATTATGATATAGTAATGCCGCTTTTCCGGACGATACCACCGGAAACTTTTTAATCACTTGCATCTCTGTTTCAGGGATGCAAAATTCTATATAGAGCAGGACATTATTATGACAACCAATTTCCTTACCAAAGAGGGCTTTCAAAAACTGCAAGAGGAACTGGATCATTTACGCACCACCAAGCGACAGGAAGTTGCCGAGCGTTTGCACGAGGCAATGGAAGGTGGAGAATTGATCGAAAATGCGGAATATGAAGCAGCCAAGAATGAACAGGCTTTTGTCGAGGGGCGTATTCAGGAATTGGACCTGCTGCTGGCCACGGCGCAAATTATTGAAGAAAATGGAAAAGGCAAAAAACACGATGCCATTCAAGTTGGTTCAAAGGTGACCATTAAAGAAGGTAACTTTGAGGCTGAAACTTTTATCATCGTGGGCGCTGCGGAAGCCAACCCGCGCGAAGGCGAGATCTCAAATGAATCGCCGATTGGCAAGGCTATTTTGAGTCACAAGTTGGGTGATGTGGTTAAGGTGGAAACCCCCGGCGGCACCTACAACGTTAAGATCATCAAAGTCGGTTAATCATTGCAGGACGCGACTTTAGCCCCGCGCGCCCTGGCTCGCGGGGCTTTTTTATAAAATTATGAAGCAGGTCCACTTAGTAAACCGTCGAAAATAATTTTACAGACGCCCATCCCTGCTCTTTCGGGGGCTTAGCCCCCGAAAAGCCGAAGGTGTGTCTAAAAACTTTCAACCGACTACTTTGCAGCGTGAGCCTTTTCGATAAAAAAACATCACATTTACAATGTGACCACAAAAGCTTTTGATGGAAGGTATAGCATGGCAGAATATTCAACACTTGAAAAAATCCGTTTACAGAAAATTGAAGAACTCCGCGCTGAGGGCGTTGATCCATACCCCACCCGCGCCGAGCGGACTCATACCAGCGCGAAAATCATCGCGGCGTATGAAGCCGCTGAGAAGAATCTCGCGCCCGATACAACACCCGAAGTAAAAGCCACGCTTGCGGGACGCATCCGCGCCAGCCGCGCGATGGGCAAGGTTTCTTTTGCTCACATTGAGGACGCGGGCGGAAAGATACAGTTATTCTTCCGCGCAAATGAGTTGGGCAAAGAGCGCGTGGATTTTTTCAACAAGATGTTTGACCTCGGTGATTTCATCCAAGCCTCGGGTGTGATGTTTCGCACCAAGACCGGCGAGATTACGCTGCATGTGCATGATTTCAAACTGCTCGCCAAATCAGTCACTCCGTTGCCCGCCGATAAGGATGTGACGCAGGAAGACGGCACGGTCATCCGCTATGCTGGGTTGGAAGATGCTGAATTGCGCGCGCGCCAACGTTATGCTGATCTGGCTGTCAACCCAAACGTCCGCGAGAATTTCCGCAAACGCGCCGCGTTGATCAAAGCCTTGCGCTCCTTCCTTGATGATCATGATTTTCTCGAAGTGGAAACGCCCATTTTACAGCCGTTGTATGGCGGCGCGGCGGCGCGTCCGTTCACCACACATCACAACGAACTTGATCAGGATATGTATTTGCGTATTTCGTTTGAGTTGTATCTCAAACGTTTGCTGGTCGGTAATTTGGAGCGCGTTTACGAAATTGGACGCGACTTCCGCAACGAAGGCGTTTCCTTCAAGCACAACCCTGAATTCACGCAACTGGAATTTTATTGCGCCTACGCCGATTATTTGCAGGTGATGGAATTGACCGAGCAAATGGTGGCATTCGCCGCTGAAAAGGTGACTGGTTCCACCAAGGTCAAATTTGGCGAACACGAGTTGGAATTCAAGCCGCCGTGGAAGCGTGTTGAAATGCGGCAAGGCATTCTCGAAACCAGCGGTATTGATATTGCCGAGCACAAGACCGCCGACGACTTGTTCAAAGCCATTGCCGCTAAACATGGGAATAAAGTTCCCGATCCAAAATCTGCCCGTGGCAAGATGATCGACTTTTTGGTTGGAGAATTCCTTGAGCCGACATTAATCCAGCCGACTTTCCTCTACAACTATCCGCGCGATATTTCACCGCTTGCAAAACCCATACCCGGCGATCCGCTAACCGTGGAGCGTTTTGAAGGGTATGCGGCCGGCTTTGAGTTATGCAATGCCTTCACCGAGTTGAATGATCCGATTGATCAGGAACAGCGTTTCTTGGATATGGCTCGTGACTACACAGACGACGAAGAAGAAAAGAATCCGCTGGATGAAGATTATCTGCGCGCCATGCGCTACGGAATGCCACCCAATGGCGGCTTCGGTATGGGTGTGGATCGCCTTGCCATGCTGCTCTTGAACAAACACTCCATCCGCGAAGTGTTGTTGTTCCCCGCGTTGAAGAAAGAAGATTTTGGAGAGTAATATTAATCAAAACATCCCGCAGGTTTGAGGCTATCTCAAACCTGCGGGATGTTTTGATTTTCGAAGAATCCCATGAATAAAAAAACAACCCTCATCCTCGGCGATATTCTCGCCATTGCCGTTCTCACTGTTATCGGTTTTGCCACACATGGCGAATTTGGCGTTTCATTTCTTCCACGCATGGGAGCAGCTTTTTTTCCCGTGTTGATCAGTTGGTTTTTAATTGCGCCCTGGCTTGATCTATTTGACGAGCGCGTTATTTCCCACCCGCAATTATTTTGGCGTATTTTGCTCGCCATGTTTTTTGCCGCGCCGCTGGCGGTTATATTCCGCGCTGCTTTATTGCACAGCGCCGCCCAACCTCTTTTTACGTTAATCCTTGGCAGTACCAATGCGCTGGGCATGTTGGTCTGGCGCGGACTCTTTTTTCTCGCTGCGCGCAAGATGGGGAAATGAAATGGCATGTTCCAAATAATTTGAGAGAAAAGCGTGTTGTGTTTGAAGATTTACGCAACACGTTTTACAGTTTCAACTGATAACAAATATAAGCGGGTAAAATAGCAATATGGACGAAATTGCGCTCGTACAATCAGCACAAAACGGCGATCTTGATTCATTCAACACGCTTGTCCTGCATTATCAAGATCGCGTGTTTAATACCGCGCTTCGTATTCTTGGCGATGAAGACCTCGCGCAAGATGCGGCGCAGGAAGCATTCATTTCCGCCTTCCGCAGTGTTTCCTCTTTTCGCGGCGGTTCATTCAAAGCCTGGCTTTTGCGGACTGTAACCAACGCCTGCTACGATGAACTCCGCCGTCAAAAACGCAAACCCACCACGCCGCTTGAACCCGATACCGAAGATGGCGAAGAGATGGATTCTCCGCGCTGGCTGGCAGACCCCAACATGACCCCCGCGCAGCAATCCGAAGCCGATGAACTCGAACACGCCATTCAACACTGCCTCGACGCGCTCCCTGTGGATTTTCGCGCCGTGGTCGTGCTTGCCGATGTTCAAGGAATGGATTACAGCGAAGTGGCAATTGCCGCTCATGTTCCGCTTGGCACCATCAAGAGCCGGCTTGCGCGCGCGCGGCTGCGTCTGCGCGAGTGCCTGCGTGGCTTTGAGGAACTTTTACCCTCATCTTTCCGTCTGGAAGGGGAAAGCAACTCATGAAAAATTTCCGCGATATTGAACAACTCTCTGCTTATTTGGATGGACAACTCAGCCCATCTGATTCTGCGCGACTCGAATCCCGCATCTCCTCCGACCCTGAGATTGCGTCTGCTTTCAACGACATTCGCGCCGCCCGAAGTATTCTCCGCAAACTGCCGCCACGCAAAGCCCCACGCAATTTCACATTGACCCGCCAAATGGTTGGACTCAAACCGCCATTACCGCGTTCGTATTCCTTCTTTCGGTTTTCAACAGCCTTCGCAACCATTCTTTTGATGCTGACCTTTGCCGCAAATTTGATTTTGCCGAATCTGTTTTTTGGAATGGGCGCCGCCGCTCCTGCTCCCGCCGCCGCTCAAGACGCCTACGGCATGGGGGAGGGGTCAGGTCCCGCCTTGTTTGCCATGCCCGCCGCCGCTACTGAAGCGCCCGCAGCCACAGAGGCCCCAGCCATGGCTATGGAGATTGCTCCAACAGAAACCCCGCCCATGGCTATGGAGGCTGCGCCAATGGCAACCCTTCCAGCAACTGTAACAAACGCCGATCTCGTTCCCACAGCGGATCCGTTGTTGCTTGAAGAGCCAATGGCTAAGGAGGCGGCAACTGCTCCAGAATCACCAGCCCAGCCTCAGGGTGGCGCGGAGCGGCAAGCGTTGATCCCTGTCACATGGCAGATCGGTTTGCTTTCCATCGGCGTGATCAGCCTTTTAATCATGCTGGCATTGCGTCACTCTGCCAGGCAAAAGTGGAAATAATGGCTAAGGATATTTTTGTAAAATTTTGTCCGCGCTGTGGATCAGAAATGACGCACGAACATAAGTTTGATATGGTGCGCCCTGTTTGCCCGCAATGCAACTGGATTCACTTTGTTGATCCCAAGGTTGCCGCCGCCGTCCTTGTTGAAGCCGATGGTCGTGTTTTACTTGTGCGGCGCGCTAATGAACCTTTCTGCGGACTGTGGACGTTGCCTGCCGGCTTCATCAACGGCGGCGAAGACCCAGCCGAAGCGGCGGCGCGCGAATGTTTGGAAGAAACCGGCTTAACCGTGCGTGTGACGCGTGTGCTGGATGTGATTGCAGGCAAGGAACATGAACGCGGCGCAGATTTCATTATTGTGTATCACGCCGAAATCATCAGCGGGGAGTTGCTCGCCGCTGACGACGCCGATGCCGTCGGATGGTTTGCGCGTGATGTCCTGCCTCCGTTGGCTTTTAGCGCGACGCAAAAAATTTTGGGCGAAACATAAATGACTCTACTGCAAAAAGGCGGATTCACCACAGAGCGCACAAAGAACACTGAGTTTTTTTGTGGATTCGGAATAGCGTAAACTGAATTTG
>JAIFKY010000143.1 GCA_020049345.1 Anaerolinea sp. | reverse complement strand
CAAAGTCTCGAAGACTCAAAGGGAAAAACTTAGTGACCTGGTGTCTTGGTGACTTTGTGGTTTACAACGCTTTACTTATGCAAGAGGTCTATTTTGTGTGAAAGAACTTGTCCAAAACAGGCGCAAAATTTTCGGGGATGTCTTCATTCCACGCGCCGCCGTCAATTACTGCGCCTGTCGGCTTTCCACTGGCATCCAATTGATAGTAGACCGGAATGGCTTCAAAGTCGAAATTTTCGCCGCCGCCGTTCCATTCGTCCACATCGGCGCGGATGAGGTAAACGCCTTCAAAGGCTTGCATGGTGAGCGGGTCTTTGGCTTGGATGCTTTTTTCAACGGCTTGACATGGCGGGCACCAGGTTGCGTCAAATTCAATGAACAGGGCAAGTCCGAGCGAGTTTGCTTTTTGCGCTTCTGAGGCAAGTTGAGTCATCATATCCCCGTTGGATTTTTCGATGCGGACAATGACGAATGGTTCTGTGTAGGTGGTCCCTGTGGTTTGTGTGGCGGCCGCTTCAGGAGTCAATGCTTTGGGTGTGGATAATGCCGCTTGAGCGGTGACAACTTTGGGCGCGGTGGGGGGCGGGGTTTCATCCCGTTGATTTGCTGGGAAGAGAAAATTACAAGCCAGGAGAATTATCGGCAAAATTGCAAAGAGGAATTTTTTTTGCATGGTTTTTCCTTATTGTTGAAAAAGTCCATTGCCGGGAATTTTTATGGCAATTTCTTTTTGTTGCACGGGTGCGCGGCAACCACGGTCGTCACATGCCATGTAGGTCACTACAACTTTATCATTGACCCATTCGTTTCCGTCGGGCAATAAAACCGGCAGGCTTAACGTAACTGGTCCTGCGGGGTAGAGAAGCAGTCCTTCAGAGTCGAAAGAGGATGATTGTGACGATGCAACATTTTCAACCACCTCGCCGTTTGCTTTGATCGTTGAATCGTTTGCAAGTTCCAATAGCGTGGGACGTCCCACGCCATCAACGCCGTTGCGCGGAATTTCCTTGCTGTAAAGGTGCATGTTGAGGAGTTGCGGTGTGAAGGTTGCCGATAGCATAAACTGCCCATCTTCACCGCGAGTCAAAGAGATGGTTACATCCACTTTGTTTTCGGCAGAGGCTGCGAGTTGCATGGTTTGACCTGGTTCCAGGATTGAGGCTGGCTGGCAGGATGCTGTGATCAAAAGTGAAAGTATGACGATGATTTGGAATGCGTATTTCATGTTGAAAGTATAATGCGAAGCGCTTAACTTAGCGAATGTTCTTCACGCTCAAAATATAATTTGTGGGGTCAGGCGCGTTTATGTTTGATTCTAAAATTCGTAAAAAATAATTGCTGTTGGGCGTGGTGGTGATCAAAGATGAATCTCCGCATGAAAGCAAAAAATTTTCCACGGGTTTTCCCTCGTTCCATAATTCCACCTGCAGTGTGTTGGCTGGGCATGTCACTTCGATGATTGCCGTGTTGTTGGCGGTTGAAAACTGTACCCAATCATCCGCGTCTCCATTCGTGGCAGAGACTGCATTATTTACTTGCAAAGCGCGCGAGCCTGCGGCCGAAAAAAAAGTTGAGGCTAACGGCGCTTGTATCGAGTCTCCGTCCTGTATGGAAGGCGCAGCTGTTGGGGGTGTTTCTGTTGGGGTTGAGGTCGCATCCACTGCGGTGCCTCCCAAAACCGGCACGCTCTCCATATTCCCCGTTTGTAAAAACTCGGCAGACACCCAGCCCATTCCATCGGGCGCGTTTGCAAACTCAATTTGCAGCCACGTGCCGCCCAAATCTTTGCCTGTGATGAAAACAACATCATTGGAATTTAACTCACCCAGCAATTGATATGTGATACCTGGCCCGTTGCGGACATTTATTTTTTGGATGACAAGCCCGCTGATCGCCGCCCCCGAGCCTGAGGTGGTCTCAACCAGCGGAATCTCCGCTGGGGCATTGATCTGCACGTATTCGGCGCGCACCCAGCCTTTTCCCAATTCTGATTCTGCATAAATGATCTGATACCAACTTTTGTTTGCATCCCTGCCTGTTACCTGTACTTTGACAAAAGGTCCGATCATTCCCAGTGTTCCGCTTGCAGTGGATGCCCCCGCGCGCACATTCACTTGCGTGGTGGTCATTCCTTCAACGGGAGGTACGTTTGATTCCGCGCTTGGAGCCGGCATGGTTGCGGTGGCGCTTAAATTTTGCGTCGCCTGCTGTTGAGTTGGGGTGGGGGGCAGGGTGGCGGTGAAAAACGCTGGCATTGTAGTGGGACTGGTTTTATTCGCAGCGCCGCCGCAGCCTGAGCAAAAAATCAATATGCCAAGAAATAAGAAAGTATTTTTATGATTCACAAACCTATTGTATCTAAAAATTAGATTGTGTCAGGTAATTCCTCATGCGGAATGTCCCGAAGGTGCGCGTCAGTTAAATAAAAAAAGCCGCTTAACAGCGGCTTTTTTAGTGCCCTCGCGCAGGCTCGAACTGCGATCCTCGGCTTCGGAGGCCAATACTCTATCCATTGAGCTACGAGGGCAACGAAACAAATTTTACCACTCAAATTTTTTTCGTTGGCAACTATCCTGCAATACCCCCGTAACTTTGCTGTAACGAAATATATACAGACATAGCCATACAATATAAAAAAGTTTCCCCGTTTTATAAATTGGTGGAAATGCAGAGTTGAAACTCAAAAAGTTGATTGAAACAAGAAGAAATGAAAATCATATTTGGAGGTGCAATGAAATTATAAAAACTATTTTTATTTGCCAGTAATTTTGTTTTGTAAATTTTTATTTTGATAAGGAGAATATAACCATGAAATTCAAAAATCTGTTTCAGATCATCACCTTGCTTGCCATTCTATTTGGCACATTTGGAGTTGGTCAGCCGGCGCAAGCCAGGCCTCAGCAAGCCGTTCAGATTGTCATGCGCGATCTGGCGTATTGGGATGCGGTTTACACGGGCAGTGTAGATGCTTCTCGCTACGAAAAATGGCCCCTGAATTTTGCCGAGACACATAACTTTGTTGTGACCGCCACTCCCCTTTCTTCTGGCGGATTGGTGCCTTTGCTCCTGCTCATGGATGCGAATGGCAATGAAATATCACGCGCCACAGGCTCATTGACCAGCACACAGTTGATGGGTAGTTATTATGTTCAAGTTCAACCTGAAACTGGCAGTGGTTTTTATAACCTCACCGTTCGCCAGGTGCCGCCTGTATCCACATCGTCCATTTCCACCGTGGTCAATCCCACCAGCATTGAGGTAGGTCAGACCTCCACCGCAATTGTCAGTTTGGATAATGTGCCCGCCGAAGGGTATCCCAGTGTTGAGTTCACCTGTACTTACAACCCCGCTTTGGTTGAGGTTAGCAACATTTCAGCAAATACTGATCTCTTTGGCGCAGATGCCGTTGTGGCAATCAACGGCCCTCAGAATGGCAGTTTTATTGTTGCCATTGCAGGCAGTAACGGCAATAAAGCCCTTGCCAACGGCGCTGCTTTTACCTTCAGCCTGAAAGGATTACAGGCTGGTGTAGCGGTGATTGAATGCAGGGCGCGTGTTTCAAATGGCTCTGGCGTTCTTTCTGAAATTTCATCGGCGGCGACCATCACCGCCACTTTGACCATTGTGGATTTTTCCACAGTTGGGCGATTGTCCAGCCAGGTTCATGCCAGCAAGCCAGTCACAGTTCGTTTGTACAATGCAGATAGTTCGATTGCTACATCAGCGACCGCCAATGCGGATGGTACCTTCACTCTGACAGCCCCCGTTGGAACCTATACCGTTACCGCTTCTGCAGATGGCTTCCTTGGAGCGCAGGGTACATCCACGCTTACTGCTGGAAATATCGTCACCTTGCCTCAGGTCACTCTGCTTGCGGGTGATATTGATGGCAACAGCGTGATTGATCAATTTGATGCCATGACCATTGGCATGGGCTATAACACGGCAACTCCCGCCGCCGCAGATCTAAACAATGATGGCAACATCAACGTTCTTGATTTGGAACTCCTTGCGGCGAACTACCGTAAATCTGGCGCAGTTGCCTGGCAATAACATTCCATACTTATCACAGGGGCGTGTGTTTTACGCGCCCCTGTCCTGGAGTTTTCAATGAAACATTTCACCGCATTTATTCTTGCAATTATTTTTACTTTCACCGCTGTTTTCAAAGCCAATGCCCAGTCTCCCGAGACGATTTGGTTGACCGCCAGTACCACAGCCTACAAAACCGGAGAAACCGTGATCGTAACGGTCAATGCCATTTCCGGAACCCTTGTGCAGGGATTTACTTTTCAAATTCGTTATGACCCGGCCTGTTTACAGCCAGTTAATGCAACCAGTCCCATTTCTGGCATGAATGGATTGTCCTTGCCGCAAATTGATGGTCTGGTGGATGCGACTTTTGCCAGCACCACCCCGCAAACTGTGAATGGTGTGCTGTCTGAGGTGCAATTCGTGACCCTTTCAGGTTGTCAGACCAACCTCATGCTTGAAAGCGCCGCGCTTGCCATTCGAGATGAATCGGGGTTTGCCGCTCCGCTTGCGGGTGTTACGGTCGGCGAAAAAAACATCGCTTTAAATATTGATAAAGCAATTGGAACATCTGCCACACAGCCAGTATCTGGAACGCCCTTGATCCTTGGTGAAGTTCCGGCGCCTCCAACCTCTTCGTTCCCCGATTGGACGTTGATCCTGCTGGCAATTCTATTGGGCGGTGGAGTTATGTTTGGCGTGTTCAAATTATTGCAAAAAGGGGAGACATCCGCTTCAAAAAAATTAGCAAATTCCCTGGTGGCAACCGTCCAAATTAAGCGCGGACCCGAGGCAGGCAAAAGTTTTCCGCTGCATAAATTGCCTTGCCGTATTGGTCGTGACCCGCGCAACGAAATTTGCCTCAATGATCCATTTGTCACCAGCCAACATGCCAAGATTTTTACCGCAAATAATGACTATTACTTGATGGATTTGGGCGGTGAAACATTTATTAATGGCATGGCAGTTAAGCAGAGTTCCGCAGTTTTAAAGCCGGGCGACATGGTGCGTTTGGGCAAAAATGTGTTTTTCACGTTTGCTTTGTAGTGAAATTTTTTCCCGCTTTGTTTCGCATTCCATGAGGAGAAAACTCAACAATGAAATTTAAATATCTGCCTCAGGTGATTGCTTTGCTGGCATTGCTCTTTTCCTTTGTTCCCGTCAAAGCCAGTCCGCTGGCTGCAACGACTCCGCCAGTGGATATGTTTCAGTGGCCTTGGACACAGGGAGAGTCATGGGTTGCCATGGACGGGTTCGACAATGGAACCAGGCGGCTTTCCTCCAGCCCCCATAATTATAAAATGGGCGGCGCAGTGGATTTCGCTCCGCATGTTAATATGAAAATTGGCGAGGATACTTCAAGTTTTTGGGTGACGGCAGCGGCGGCGGGTACTGTTTTTGAAACGTCCAGTTGTCACATGAAAATTGATCATGGCAACGGTTGGATTACAGAATACTGGCACTTGGATAATATTCAGGTTGCAAAAGGCGTTGCTGTTTACCGAAATCAGCGGTTGGCTGTGATTGCAGATAGTAAATATCAACATGTCTGTTTGGGAAATGAATTTCCCGGGCCTCACCTGCATTTTGTCATGCGCCCAAAAATGATAGACACCGTTTTTTCAGGCTGGTCTATCAAATATAATGTAATTACCAACATAACGACTTTTGTAAAGAACGGTCAGACTCTGGGTTCCTATAAACCCATCTTAAATGTGCCTGCTCTTCAAATTGTTTTACGCGATGCAATTACCTGGAATATTGTTTACACAGGCGCTGTTGACGCCTACCGTTATGAAAAGTGGCCTTTCCAATTAAGCGAAGCGACCAAATTCACTCTGACCGCTGCCGCAACCACCAGCGGTTTGACTCCGCTGATCGTTTTGCTGGATGCAAACGGCAATGAAATCACCCGCGCCACAGGCACGCTGACCAGTACCCAGCCTGCTGGAAGTTACTTTGTCCAAATTCAGCCGGCGGCAGGCGATGGTTTTTATACTTTGCTTCTGACAAAAGGCGACCCGTCTGAGATTACGCCGACACCGACCTCAACTTCAACAACGCCGACTTCGACCACGCCAACATCAACAACGCCGACATCAACCACGCCAACTCCTGTGACGCCGACTCCGATTACGCCGACTTTGACGACACCAACATCAACAACACCAACATCAACAACGCCGACCTCGACAACGCCAACTCCTGTGACACCAACATCAACAACGCCGACCTCGACAACGCCAACTCCTGTGACACCAACATCAACAACGCCGACATCAACAACGCCGACCTCGACGACACCAACTTCAACGACGCCGACATCAACGACGCCGACTCCGATCACGCCAACATCGACCACACCAACATCAACCACGCCGACCTCGACGACGCCGACTTCGACGCCAATCCCAACGCCAACTGAGCCTTATGTGTCCACTGTGATTATTCCAACGAGCATTAATACAGGCGAAGTTGTTTCAGTGTCTGTCAATTTGAATAATGTGCCTGTTGACGGTTACACCAGCGCTGAATTCACCTGTACTTACAACCCTGCTCTGGTTGAATCGCGGAATATTATGGTTGCAAATCTCTTTGGTTTTGATTCCGCCGCCGCAATGAACGGTCCCCAGAACGGTAGTTTCATCGTTGCTATTGCGGGCAGTAACGGCAATAAAGCCACCACCAGCGGACCCGCTTTTACTTTTAGTGTTACAGGCTTGCAGGCGGGGCAAACTGCCGTTGAATGCAAAGCGCGTGTTTTAAATGGCGACAAAGTTCTTTATAGTATTTTATACATTGGCGATAGTCTGACCGTCGTGGGAAACACCTCTCCCGAAACACCCACGCCCACGCCAATGCCTACAGCGCGGTCGCTGGCTGGGCAGGTAATTGCCAGCAAGCCGATCACCATCCGTTTGTACAATGTAGATAATTTAATTGCCGCGGAACTGCTTGCCAATGCAGATGGGACTTTTTACCTGACTGCTCCTGCTGGAAATTATACGGTCACTGCCGCCGCCGATGGATTCCTCGGCGCCCAAGGCGCTGTTACGCTGATAGATGGAGTCGCCCGCACAATGTCTACTGTGAGTTTGGTTGCCGGTGATATTAATAACAACAGTGTCGTAGATCAATTTGACGCCATGACCATTGGCATGAGTTACAACACTTCCATTCCCCCCGCCGCAGATTTGAACAACGATGGTTTGATCAATGTGCTTGACTTGGAACTGCTTGCGCGCAATTACCGCAAATCTGGCGCAATTGCCTGGCAATAAATAAAAAAGTCCCGAAGGTTGAAATAAACCTTCGGGACTTTTTTATTATCAAAACGCAATTTCACCAATCTGCTCAAAATTAATGTCGAATAATTCTTCGGCTTCGGTTTCCAAGCCGGCGTCGGCGGCATCTCCGGCGCGGATGCCGCGATTGCAATATGATCTGTAGGGGCAGTAACTGCACTTCGAGACTTGATCCGTTTTCGGGAAGCCTGATGCGCTTGTGATCTCGTTTGCTATTTTTGTCAGCGCATCCCAATCCCGTTTGTATTGATCGGCTTTGTATAAAAATCGTGCAGGTTCGGCGGGGAAGTCTGCGAACCAGTAGACCATTTCAATTTGTTCCGGCGCAAAGGGTTTGCCTTGGTTGAAGTGTGCGCCAGCCTGTGCGAGCAAGGCGCGATAAACGCGCGTCTGCCAGCGAATGTGAAGCAGTTCATTTTTTGGCCGCTTGCGATAGGTTTTCCAGTCAAAAATTGTGGCTCGATCTTTGTCAATTGTGATTAAGTCATACTTTGCGACCAGCCGAAATTTTCCCAGCGGCGCGGAAAGGGTGATCTCAGGGTACAGACTTCCGAAGTTTTGATGGCTTCGGAAGTCTAGAAAATTATTCCACCATCTTTGCAGGTTTTCTGTGTTGGCTAATTTATTGATCTGCTCCGCAGGAATGCCGATGAGATTTTGTTGGATGAGGCGGTGAAAATATTCGCCTTCCTTTTGGTGTTTTTCATTTTCGAGCGCAGGCTCTGTTTCAATGGCGGGGTAGGCCAGCCGTTGCAGGTAGCGTAACTCAAAGCGGCGCGGGCAATCGTAATAATCTTGCAGAGAGGATTGGCTGAGGGTGGTTAGTTGTTCGGGCATGGCTCTATTTTGCCACAGAATGATCTGCCTATGCTATACTTTTGAAAAAATTTGGAGATCCAAATGGGACAGGATGCACAGGTTGCTGTTTTTATTGATTATGACAATATCGAAATAAGTGTGGAGGAAGTGTTTGGCAAGGCGGCTGATGTGGATTGGGGGCGCATTTTGCAAGCCGCCGCGCAGATGGGGCGTGTGGTTTTACGCCGCGCCTATGCAGATTGGGCTGAAGCGGCCTCCAGACAACGTCAACTGCTTGGGCTGGGTGTGGAGTTGATCCACGTTAACAGCAAGCGCGGCAAGAATGCGGCGGATATTCGAATTGTGATTGACGCGCTGGAATTGCACTATACCGAGATCAGCGCGTTTACGCATGTCCTGCTGGTTTCGGGTGACGGCGATTTTACCGAGTTGGTTCATCGTTTGCGGGCGCATGGTAAGACGGTAATTGGCATGGGCATCAGCGGCACAAGCGCCGAGTATCTTGTTAATGCTTGTGATAAATTTATTTTTTACGATAAATGGCAGGGTGTAAATAAAGTTAAGAAGACGCAGCCAAATGGTTCAAGTCAAAGCCAGCCTGCGCAAAAGCAAAATAATGTGAGCGCGGCGAAACCAGGCTTGCCTGTTGCCACCACGCCCGAAGGAAAACTTGAGCAATATTCAAACCTTCTTTCGGCGCGTAAAATACGCGTTCCAAATGGCGACCAACGCCCGTTTATTATTTATAAAATGTATGAAATGGTAAGCGCTGCCCCTGAACCCATTACCTTTAATCAGTTAAAGGAACAGGCTCAGGCGTTTTTTGCGAATACAACGCCCAAAATAGACGATCAGGTTGTGCTGGATATTGCCCATCAACTTTTTCACACCTTTTGTTTTGAATTTGATCCCGAAAGCCATGACCGTATTTTGAACCGCAAAATGTTCTTCGCGGCAGATGTGCAAAAAGCGCCTGACTTGTTGGACAAGTGTGATCGTAAAATATTGCAATTGCTGATCTCTGATCTTGGTTCTCCCGATAAATTGGATTTGGAAGTGATTGCGCTTTTGCTTTATGGGGGCGCGCGTACCATGAAAGTTTTGAATCATATTGCCGATTTGATGGCAGCGGAATAGATGGATATTTTGCCCGCAATGCAGTCATTTTTTGCCTGTGAAGGGATTCCACGTTTAATTGTGACGTCAATGAAATGATCTGCTTTTTATAGTACAATTTTTCAAGGATAAAAATGTTAGAGTTTTTTTGCATAATATTATTTCGGGAGGCTAGGAATGTTTCTTCGCAGGCTGCGTGAAAATTTACAACCAATAGCCATGTTACTTGCCATATGTACGGGGTTGGCTGCCCAATATTTTTTTACCGGCGAAGTCTTTACCCATCAACGTAATTCCAATACCTGGGAATGGACAACAAACTTTAGCGTGGGTTTGATCCTGTTGCTATTGGCAACAGGTTTCTCGATCTGGGCTTCATTTTCCAGGGATAAGACAGATGTTGTAGATGATGGCATCCGCTTTTTGACAGACGAACCCAGGGGAAGGCGGGTATGGATGATCGTGGCGGGCGCCTGCTATTTTCTGTCCATTCTTATTTATCTTTTTTCAGGCGAGAATAGCCTGATGCGGTGGTTGTGGGTGGCAGCGATTGGGTTTCTGATCATTCCATTATGGCTCCAAAGCAGGGGTGGCTCCACGCCAGAAGGCAAAATTTCAACCTGGGAATGGATACTGGTCGCAATTATTTCATCAATCGGCTTTGGCTTGCGCTATTGGAAATTAACCGAAATCCCCTCCCATGTGGACAACGACGTTGCATTGATGGGAACATACGCGCTCGACTTGATCAATGCAGGTAACTACAACTGGATCGGGTATTCCCTATCGGAGCATTTATTATCTTACGACCAATTTCAGGCTTGGGGGATGCGACTATTTGGGTTGAATCACTATGGCATTGTCATGCATTCCGTCGTTTTGGGAACGCTGTCTCTGGCTTTTGTATTCCTACTGGGACGTGAGTTGGGTGGGGTGTTTACTGGGTTTCTAGCCATGGGGATGCTGACGATCAGTTATACCCACATTCATTTCAGCAGAATTCTTTTTGGCAACTCTGCGTCTTTTGCCGCAATTTTGGTTGTGTACACCATTTTCAAGGGGATACGAACCCGCGAATCTTTTTGGTTCGCTATTGCCGGAACCTTTGTTGGTTTGGGAGCGCTTCTTTATGATTCAAGCCGCGTGATCCCACTTATTGTAGTATCGGTAATTGTTTGGCAATGGTTACGACAGCGTCAGTCCTTTAAATCCATGTATAAGAGTTGGGCGATTTTAATTGCAGGCGCCTTTCTCGGTTTTGGTCCCATGCTGGCGTATGCCATTCGTAACTTCTCCAGTTTTTTAGGACGCACCAATACAGTTGCCCTTTGGACTCCGCTTGTTTGGCAGCATGAACTGGCAAGTTACAATACCGACAGCGCCTTTGTTGTACTCGTGCAACAAACCTGGCGGACTTTCCTCACGCTTCACCTTACCGGAGATGGCAGTCCGCATTTTGCGCTTCACCGTCCCATGGTTTCATCATTAACCGCTTTATTTTTTATTCTGGGTTTGGGCTATGCCCTGCCACGGATAAAAAATATCAAGTATTTTATAGCGCTGGTTTGGGTGTTCCTCACATTTATTTTGGGCGGGGTGTTGACCTCAGATCCGCCATATTGGCCCCACTTAAATGTTGCGTTACCAGCAATCGTTTTGGTCGCCGCCCTTGGGGCTGAAACCCTTGCCGCTAAAATAACAACACTATTTGGGCGGGTTGGCTATCAGGTGTATGCCTGGGCCTTGGTTGGCGTCCTTATTGTTACCGGACTTAACAATTGGCAGGTATATTATGATTTCGTAAAGAATAACGCGGGTAATCGCATTCGTATTGCGCGCTATCTTACATCACTGCCTTCCAGTTACAACGTGTATATGACCAGCGATGCTTTTAATTGGAACGAACATGCATTTCGTTTTTTCAGCCAGGGAATGGCAGGGCAAGATTTACGCCCTGAAACATTGGCTACCGATCCCCCGATCATTGAACATCCCACCATTTTTATCCTGTTTCGACATCCCGAAATGGTGACCACCTTGCAGGCTCTTTACCCCGATGGCGTGCTGGAAAATCATTACGATTTCGATAATCTCGTTTCCTTTATTTCATATCGTGTTGTGCCATCCACTGTTGATATAACGCCTGAGTCCATTGAAATAAGTTTGTTGGGTTCTCCCGGCTGGCAGTTGATTTTCGCCTTCATTGTATTTTGGTTTGGGTATGTTGCGTACAATCATTATGTCTCTGTGGAAGATGCGGTAATAACACAGGCTGGAGATGGCCATTCGCTCAAGCGGAGGCAGCGACTTGTTGCGCTCGACAACAGGCGTCGAAATGCAAGCCGTACAAAACGCATTTCCAGACCTGATATTTCGAACGACGCGGAAAAATAAATGCGGCGGATGAAAGTTGTGTGTTTTGAAAGGAAATCATGGACCCTCAAGAATATCGCCTGATGTTCGAGGTGGAGCAGACGCATTGGTGGTATCTGGGTATGGAAAAAATCACCCGCGCCATTCTGAATAAATGGCGTGGCTCCGCTTCAAATTTATCAATATTAGATGCAGGCTGCGGAACGGGCGCGGCGATGTCCACCTACCTGGCAGATTATGGAAAAGTAACCGGCGTGGATGTATCACCGCTCGCCCTTGAATTTTGCCGCGAGCGCAACCTGACCCGCCTTGCGCTTGCCTCCGTTACGACAATCCCTTTTCAGGCTGATAGTTTTGATCTCGTCACCAGTTTCGATGTGATCTACGAACGCGCGGTCACAAGCGACCGCGCCGCAGTCACCGAGTTTTTTCGCATTCTTCGCCCAGGCGGCTTGATCTTGATCCGCCTGCCAGCCTATGACTGGCTGCGCGGTCAGCATGATCTCACCGTTCACACTGCCCGTCGCTACACCGCTTCACAACTGACCGCACTTCTCAAAGATAGCGGATTTTCCCTCCTTCATATTAGTTACGCCAACACATTTCTTTTTCCGCTTGCCGCAGCCAAACGCCTGCTGGAACGCATCCTCCCGCCCGCTCCCGCCTCATCTGACCTGTCTGTGGAAGTTGGGATGTTCAACGCGTTTTTCAAAACCATCCTCAGCAGCGAAGCATTTCTTGCCTCTCGCATCGGTTTGCCTTTTGGCTTGAGCGTCATCGCTTTGGGGCAAAAGCCACAAGACTCATGAAAAATATTTCCAGCCTGAGCATTTTTTTTCCGGCATATAACGATGGCGGCACCATTCCCAGTATGGTGTTGACCGCCCAAATTGCCGCGCGCGCGCTCACCGATGATTATGAAATTATCGTAGTCAACGATGGCAGTCAGGATCACACCGCCATCGTACTGGCTGAATTGGAAAAACAAATTCCCCAACTGCGAACCATTCACCATCCGCAAAACCTGGGCTACGGCGCAGCGCTCCGCACCGGCTTTGCCGCCGCCGCCAAAGAGTGGGTTTTCTACACCGACGGAGACTCTCAATACAATCCGTTGGAACTGCATTTATTGGTCGAAGCCCTGCGTGATGATGTGGATGTGGTCAATGGCTACAAGATCACCCGCAACGACCCGTTCATTCGCATCGTAATTGGAGCCATCTATAACTTTGGCGTGAAGTTCGCTTTTGGCATTCACCTAAAAGATGTAGACTGTGATTACCGCTTGATGCGGCGAACAATTTTTAGCGCAATCGAACTGGAAAGTAACACCGGCTCCATCTGCGTCGAGATGATCAAGAAAATTCAAGACGCCAGATTTACGTTTGCCGAAACTCCGGTTTCACACTATCACCGGCAGTACGGTCATTCTCAATTTTTCAACTGGCGGCGTCTGTTGCGTACCGCCCATCACCTGCTAATGTTATGGTGGGAACTGGTTTGGAAAAAGAAATTCAACGCCCTCAAATTGAAATCAAAAAAATAAAATCAGTTATAATCGCGAACATGATTTACGATTTCAGCGCAGGAAAATCCCCCCTCATCATTGGTGTGCGTGGCTTTATCTTTTCAGGGCTTCCTTGAATCGCGCCTGTATGCTGAAAGCATCATCTTAACTTTCAAACGCCGCAGGTTGCTCCTGCGGCGTTTTATTTTAATTTCTTGCTCTTTCGGGGGCTTAGCCCTCGAAAGAGCGTAAAGGTAAAAAATGGTACAACTTCAACTCGCAAACATCACCCTCATCCTCGGCGCAAAACGCATCTTTGAAAACCTCAATTGGGAAATCCAAACCGGACAAAAGATCGGTCTCATCGGTGCGAATGGCGCGGGCAAGTCTTCCCTCTTCAAGATGATCGAAGGGGAGTATTCCCCCGAACTGGGCGGATCGATCACCCGCGCCCGACTCATCACAACCGGATACCTGTCTCAGTCTCCCGAGCTTGATCCTACGCTGACGGCTTTAGACGCCGCGCTCGCGGGCAATCCGCGTGTGGCGCAAGTCCATGCGGAATTGGA
>JAIFKY010000077.1 GCA_020049345.1 Anaerolinea sp. | reverse complement strand
CGGGAAATTGTAGAGCGTCAATTAGGTTGGGATATTACCGATTTTGGGCAGGGTGACTTTCGTCAGATTGGGCTGTTCCTGTTCACCCTTCGCAACGGCACGCTCCAGGAATTGAAAAATGGAACGGGCAAGGTTTATGCGGAAAAAATAATGATCGTGGAAAGCGGGCAGATAACACCCATGCACTTTCACTGGGCTAAAACCGAAGACATCATCAATCGCGGCGGCGGACGCCTGATCATTCAACTTTATAATTCCACTCTAAATGAAAGGTTGGATGATACCGATGTTAAGATCAACATGGATGGTGTTTGCCGCACGGTGAAAGCGGGCGGTCTGGTGACGTTATCCCCTGGCGAAAGCATTACATTGCCAACCGGCTGTTATCATAAATTCTGGGGAGATGAAAGCCGTGTTTTGGTCGGTGAAGTTTCGGTCGTAAATGACGACAATCTGGACAATCGTTTTTATGAACCAATGGGTCGCTTTCCTGCGGTGGAGGAAGACGAGCCGCCTTTATATTACCTGACAAGCGATTATCAAAAGCATCTCAGTTGGATTGTTCAGGACTAACTAACTGGATCACGCCTCTTTTTCCGTTGATCATCCATGTTGGGTCTGTAGATTGGAGTTCCTCGGCTTGGCCGGGTTCCAGCCCCACCATAATTTCTCCCTTTAATGTACGCAGGGTGGCGAATGGTGCAGGAAAATACGAACAGACATCTTCCATACGGGTGGTGTGTTGCCATGCTCGATCATCCAGCAATCTTCGATAGTTGACATCTCCCTTGATGAGCACAAGCGCCGAGTGAGCCAAACTCTGTCTCACGTGTTCTGGCATTTGGCGGAACATCAGGCAGGTCGTCCAGAATGGATCGGTTTCCAGGAGCAGGCGTTCATCAGCCAGATTTTTTTCCAGGCGCTGCCCCCAACCTTGCACTGCCGCGTCTGCAGAATTTTTCAGCGAGTTGATCATTAAAAGCACATCTCTGGGCATGGCGTCTGAAACAAAGAAGGGCTGGTTTTTCAAGTTGAGATGGACTTCCTTGACCCACCCCTGTTCCAACAGAAAATCCGTCAATCCCAGGTCGAAGAGCAAATCACTGCCCACATTGTCACAGATAAAATCAATCCGAGACACGCCGTTTGAGAGCAATTTTCGAATACTTTCCGTGTGATCAATCAAAATTAAGTGGCGTTCTTCGTGGGCGGCCAATCCGCCCCGCCCTTTTTCGGTGACGGTGAAGTTGCTTAGGTCGGCGCGGTTGCCCCACAGGCAGGAATGTAGCAACGCCTCAAAGCGCAGCTCAGGTTTTAGGGCTGATAACTGCTCCCATTCGATTGACAATTTTTGTACGTCGCTGGCAATTTGTTCGCGCTTTTGTTTTTCAAATGGATCGCGTCCCTGTCTGTCGCCGACTTGAAAGTAGCCAATTGCTTCCAGCGCCTTGCGATAAAAATAGGTTTCCGCAAAATACCAGGGTATCTCCAGCCATGTCTTGCCCGCGTAGTTGGAAAGTTCGGCGTTCCAGAAGGTAACATCCGCAGCAGATTCGTGTAGCGGCTGGATCGGCAGACTGGCAATCTCATTGCGGAGATCGTCCAATGCGGCATTAACTTCAGGAGGGTAGGCATTGTCAGAGATCACCTGACGGATAATTTGCGGCTTGCGTTCAAGAATGGTGTGGCGCGCAAAAGAATTTGGATCAGAAGTCATTATGTAGGGAGGATGGGGCTGGGTTGGCATGATTGATGGACTCTATTCTGGCTTGACTGGTTGATCGCGTTCGGTCAAATTGACCACGATTGCGTTGCTGGCTTTGATCAAATTTTCTGGCGTGATCATGATTTCTTCGCCCCACTGACCGCCGCCTGTGCCGAGAATGGGTTCATTGAGTAGACTCGCTTCGAGAAAGGATCGGAAGTTGGCTGGCTGCCAGCTAAACGCGGGGATGGAGCCGATGATATATCCAGTTGTTTCTTTTACAACTTCAGGCGCAGCCATCTGAATATTGCGTGATCCAATTGCCTTTTTCAAGTTTCCAGAGACTGCGTTTTGGTCGCCGCCGAGCATGACCAACACGCGCTCGCCAGTGTCCACTTGAAAGATGAGCGTTTTTACGGCTTGGCGTTCAGAGAATCCCAGCGCATGGGCAACATTTGCCGCCCCCTTTTCTGTTTCAGGTGAAAAACTGTGGGCTTCGTAGGGGATATTTAATTTGTCCAGGTAGAGGTGAGAGGGAAGTTTCATAGATGACAGTGTAACGGGCTATTTGAGATATTTTCCAACCAATAGATCAAGTTTATCGCGTGTTGCAGTAGGAATAACTTTTGGATCAGTGATCAGAGCGGTGGATAGCGCTTGCCCACATTCACAATTTCGCGCACCTTTTATTTCGCGTAGTAGATTGCGAATGGCTTCCTGCGCTTTTTGGGTATTTTTGTTAAGGGTTTGAATAACCATTTCAACAGTTACAGGCGATTCGCTTTCGTGCCATACGTCATAGTCGGTAACGTGCGCCATGGTTGCATAGCATAATTCAGCCTCGCGGGCTAGAAAAGCCTCAGGTGCGGCGGTCATGCCAATAATGGACATGCCCCATGCGCGAAATGCGAGTGATTCTGCTTTCGTTGAAAAGCGCGGTCCCTCTATCGCAATGAACGAACCGCCGCGATGCGTGGTTGCGCCTGTTGCGCGTACAGCTGTTTCCACGGCATTTGAAAGGTCTTTACAAAATGGATCAGCAACGCCTACGTGCGCCACCATTCCTTCGCCAAAAAAAGTGTTAATACGCCCTTTTGTGTTGTCGAAGATATTATCTGGAATAACAATATCACCGGGGGCATAATCTTCGCGCAGGGAGCCGCAGGCGCTGATGCTGACAACGCGTTCCACGCCGAGTGATTTTAATGCGTAAATATTGGCGCGATACGGGACTTCACTGGGCGTGATGTGATGTCCGTTTCCATGCCGCGCAAGAAACGCGACGCGCGTGTTTTCCAGTGTGCCTACTACAATAGGCGCACTTGGCTTTCCAAATGGGGTGTCTACGTTATATTCTTTTGTTTCTTGCAAGCCCGCCATGTGATATAAGCCGGAGCCGCCAATGATTGCGATGGATACCGTTTCTGTCATCTTTTTCTCTCCAATCTTTGCGTGGGCGATACAAGGGTGTTTGTTGAAAGATTTACGATCAGTCGCGTGCTGCCACATTGAATTTCATCGCCTGCGGTCAACACTGTGGGCATGGTGACGCTCATTTGGTTGAGGGTTGTGCCGTTAGTGGATGCAAGGTCTTCCAGCCACCACTGATTATGATGGTAGGTTAATTGAGCATGGCGGGTGGATACTGCATCGTCAACAAGTGGAATATCGCAGCCGGGGTCGCGACCAAAGGTGATTTCAGGCTGACTAAAATTTTTTACGACGGGCGCGGCGTGCCCGTGATGGACAGCTAGGTTGATAGTTGGAACGCGACGGTTTGCAAGCGAAATTCCTTGTTTTCGTATTTCCCGCCATAACAGTAATAATGCCCAACCCAAAAAACCATACAAGGCAATTGCCAGGATAAGGCGCAAGGCAAATATGATTGTGCCGCTCATTTTCTCTTTAGTCTTGCTGTTGAGTGGTCTTTTAATAACGCAGTCGGTCTTTCGGTTGCCGCGTTTGGCAGGGGAACCGTATCTTTTTGATCGAGGCGCGGGGGAGGGGTGTCCTGCCCAAATATGAGCGCTACGCCTGCCAATGAAATCACATCGCCCGGATACAGCACCGTTTGACTGGCGCGTTGTCCATTTACAAAAGTTCCGCCGGTAGAGTTCAGGTCAAACACTACAAACCTGCCTTTAATTGCGCGTAACTGGGCATGGTTGCGCGAGACGCGCGGATCATCAATAATGAGTTGATTATCCAACCTGCGTCCAATATTAACAACAGGAAGTTTTAAAGGAAATACCTTTACCCCTTCTACTATTAAAAAGGCATTTTCGGGTAATTTACTGTAGTCCTCAAGTTTGCCAGTATCAAGGGGAGTTGCATTTGTCTCAGCCATAGATTCAATCCGATGCGACGCCACAATTTGGGCATCATTTAATGAAAGTTTTTCATCCGTTGCGATGGTAATTGTAGGGGATATTGTAATCCGAAACCCTGCTTCTTGTGCCACAGTGGTGACGGAATGCAATAAGATTGCAAGTAATTGTTGATCCTGCCATTTGGCGGATTCGTCAGGGTGCATGATCAAAGTGTAGACGTTTGGCGCGACCAGTGATCCATCATCCAAGGTGGTGGTATTGAGTTGGATCGCCGCTGCCAGTTTCTGAATGATTACATCTTCCACTTTCTTGCCAGGCAGGATGTTGAGCAAATCTACTTCAATGAGAGATTGCAATCGGGCTTCAAGTTCTTGCAGATTCATGATTGCTCAAGAAAATCATTAAAGGGTTTGGTTGCAATTTTTGCATTTTTTATCGTCAGCACGAATAACATATCCGCAATTTCGGCATGTATTGGGCTGCATTTTTCCGAGAGGCGCGCCGCAGGCTACACAGGCGGGTTCCCCAACAGGGTTCGCCGCGCCACAATAGTCACAGGTTAGTCGCTTTAAGCGGTCTGACAGTTCGGTGGAAACCCCAGCCGCCCGCGCAGATTGGGCGATCACCTGCCAGATTCGCTCGCTGATTTGCAGGTTTTCAATGTCTTGGGCAATATCATCCAGCCGACCCAACAGGTTGAAGGGGTTGCGTAAAGCCGTTAACGCGCTCATGCCCAAACTTGCCGCCACGCCCAGCCATGCCTGTTGACCCAACTCGACCATGACACCATCTTCCAATTTTTGAATGGTTACGGTGACTGCTGTTTGTCCGCCAGACTGCGCGCCGGGCTGTGTGCCGATTTGGATGACCATCTTGTCGCTTTGTCCAAGTGTTTGCGCGCGCAAATTGCCTTGATTGAACTCACCGAGCAAGGCTTGGGCAACATCTACCGGTTTGATTTTTCCGTGAAATATTTTTCGTTCCATGAATTAGATTATAATCGCCTTTGCGATTCTCCTTAAGAGTGACTTACGAAATGAAGCAAATCCGGTTTCACCCCATCATTTTGATCATGCTTTTGTCCCTAATTTCTGTGGGGACATTTTTTGCGTCCCCTTCAACTGCTGCGATGGCTCTGCAATTTACAGCAACACCAGCCGCTGATGCAGGCATGTATATTACTGTGATTACTGATGAGCCTCAAATTAACGTGCGAATGGGTCCAAGTTCCTCCGTTTATCCGGTTGTTGGAACATTACCAACCGGTTCAACTGTTCCTGCGCTGGGCAGATCAATGGGCGGTGATTGGATTCAGATTGAGTTTCCCGGGGCGCCCAATAATGCGGGCTGGGTCTATTCGCCGCTTGTGCAGGTTTCTCCAGGAACATTGCGGATCGTGGAGCCGCCACCTACGCCAGTTCCACCCGCAACCGCCACAATTGACCCGACACTTGCTGCACAATTTAACATTGTCCCGACCAATACACGCCTTCCAACTTTTACTCCGCCGCCTTCATTGGTTGCCCCATCCTATACCGAAGCGCCTGTTGCAAATTCCATAAATTCTGTTCCACTGGCAATGGTAATTATTATTCTTGCACTCTTGGGGAGCCTTGGCTTTCTGCTCTCGTTATTCCTGCGGCGATAATCACATGGTATTTATGCGTAAGGTTGTTTTTTTTATAATTATGCTTGGGGGCATGGCTCTGGCATTTTATTCACCTTTACAACCCTCGGCCTTGGCGCAACAACCTACAGGCTCTGTTCCAACCGTTACTGGCACTCCACAAGGAGTAATTGTTGCCTTGTATCTTGACCGTCCGCAAGAGGATGTTTACTCTGGTCCCAGTTCTTATTTATATCCGCGTATTGGGGTTTTGCTGGCTGGACAAGAGATGCCCGCGTATGGCATCTCTGAAGATGGAAATTGGGTACAGGTCTATTATCCTGGTGTTCCCGATTCTGTTGCTTGGGTATATGCGCCTTATGTAAAAATAGTGAAAACAGGTCAATTGCCTAAATTAGATACGCCCTCAACTCCAACCCCAGCCTCAACGCCAATAGTTGACATTAACCCGACTTTGGTTGCCGCGTTTGTTACACCGGTTATCTCCACTCGTTTACCGACTTTCACACCTCCCCCGCAATTGATTGTTGCGACATTTTCGGATGATGTCTCGGTTGCCAACCGTATTCCAATGGGACTGCTGATCTTTGGTTTTGGCTTTATTGGCGCATTTGGTACGCTTATTTCATTCCTGCGTGGAAGATAATTCCCCGACTTCATGTTCGTTTTTGGCGAACTATTAAGTGAACAGACAAAAAAATGACCGGATTAATCCGGTCATTTTTTTTATTAGTTATTACAAGAACAGGAACCGCCATCACTGCAACAACTGCCGCCTTCGCTACTGCCGCAATTGCAACCTTGTTCGCCATGTTCGTGGCTTTTTCCCTGGGCATTTGGGCTGTTGACGGCAAAACCCGCGCCATGTTGGGGATCATTTACGAAATCAATCGTTGCTTCGCGCAAATAGTCAATGGAGACATTGTCCACGACAACTTTTACGCCATTGGAGTCAAAGGTTGTGTCCACATCGCGGAAGTTATTATCAAGCGCCATGCCAAAATTCACGCCAGAACATCCGCAACCGCCGCCTGCGACATACACACGTAACGCATACCCTTCAAGTTTGCGCTGTTCGAGAATGTCTTTGACCGCCTGACTAGCTGCGGGAGTTAAAGTAAAAAGTTTTGTTTCAATTTCCTGGAGCATATTTTTTTCTCCTTATGTAAATACGTCTAATTTCGCCAAATCTTATCAGGTTTGGTAGGCTCTGTCAACTTTCGGCTAACACTTTGGGCTAAGAGACTGTTTAATAACTTCACCACGAAGTCACCAAGACACAAAGCCACAAAGTTTTTCTCTTCGAGGCTTTGAGACTTCGTGCCTTTGTGGTCAAATTCGTCGCGACCGACACTTGCGCTGCACTCCAGTGCAGTGAGAGTCTCTTAGCCGTCGTAGAGACCCTTCGCTACGCTCAGGGCGACATTTTTCATTTTGCCAACCTATTTTGAGAAAGCCGGAAAAACTGCGGACATGACACTTTGGCGCGGCTTTTACTTCTTCGTCTCTCCATTCCCTACGGTATAATTACGCCCATGCAAACTAACATTATCGGTGTTCGATTCACCAAAATAGGCAAAATCTATCACTTTGATTCATCCAGTCTGCCCGACATAAAACAGGGCGAACATGTCATCGTGGATACCGTACGCGGCAAGCATCTCGGCGAAGTTGTTCAGGTTCTGGAAGAGACTCCTCCCCAGCCAGAAGGTGGGTGGAAATCGGTGGAACGGCGCGCCAATCCGCGTGACCTTCTGCTCCAGCAATCCTGGCAAGCCAGACAAACCGAAGCCATGATCAACTGCCGTGCGCGCGCATCTGAACTTCGCCTCAAAGATGTGAAGATTGTCACTGCCGAATATAACTACGACGGCTCGCGCCTCGCCTTCCTCTTCAGCACCGAGAGCGAAGACAAGGCAGATCTCAAGTCTCTCAAAAAAGATATGAGCCAGTTGTACGCAACCACGCATGTTGAAATGCGCCAGATTGGACCGCGTGACGTTGCAAAATTTCTAGGTGGCATGGGCGCCTGCGGAATTGAAACCCGCTGCTGCTCAAAATTCCTGACCGACTTCTCGCCCATCTCGATCAAGATGGCAAAAGAACAGGGCATCTCGCTCACGCCTAACGAAATCACCGGCATGTGCGGACGCCTACGCTGTTGCCTGATCTACGAATACGAGCAATACGTCGAAGCGCGCAAAACTCTGCCCAAACGCAACAAGCGCGTGGTTACACCCAAAGGCGAAGGTAAAGTGATTGATGTAATCCCCATGAGCGATAAAGTGGTGGTGCTGATCGAAAGCGGCACAGACCGCCCGCAGCACATGACCTTCTCGCGCGAAGAAATTGAACCATGGGACGAACTCGAAGCCCTCAAGCGCAAATCTCAAGCGCCATGCGACCGTCACGAAGGCGGCGGCTGTACCTGCGGCAAAGCGAAACAAAAACAATAACCTACGGAACACGCAACACAAAATATAGAAAGCGTGTTGCGTGTTCCGTATAATAACCATGACAGACAACTGGACTTCCCCCAAAAACATTCTCGTTATTCTGGCTCATCCTGACGACCCTGAATTCTTCTGCGGCGCAACTCTTGCTCGTTGGGCGCGCGCGGGACATCAAATCACATACGTGCTTATGACTTGCGGAGATAAAGGTTACAACCCCGCCACTCATTTGGATATGACCCCCGAAAAATTATGTGGATTAAGACACATGGAACAAAACAATGCCGCAAAAATTATCGGAGCAAGCGCCGTTCACTTTCTCGACCTCGCAGATGGATACCTGATCCCAAGCCTTGATCTACGCCGCGACATTGTGCGCGAAATTCGCAGGTACAAGCCTGATATTCTCGTCACCTGCGACCCGCAAAATTTATTTGCCCAATATGGAATCAACCACCCCGATCACCGCGCCTGCGGACAAATTGTGCTTGACGCAGTTTTTCCAGCCGCCGGAAATTTGGTTTACTTCCCTGAACTACTCAAAGAAGGCTTCCAACCGCACATGCCAAAAGAAGTCTGGTGCTCGCTCACAAGCCAACCCAACACCACATTGGATGTGACCGACACTTGGGATACCAAACTCCAAGCCATTCTCGAACATAAAACACAAGTACCCGATGCTGATAAATTGATCGAACGTATGAAATCCCGCCGCACCGAAGACAGCACGGACGAAAACCCAAGATACGAAGAAAAATTTAGAGTTGTGAAATATGCTTGATTCGTGCAGCGTATTCCGTTTTACGAAATGCGCTGCACGCTATTTTTACAGGAGCCTTCCTCATGACCGATTTCCTCAACGAAGCAAAATCCCACTTTTCCTATACCCAAACCTTGCGCCGTGATTTTCATGCGCACCCCGAACTCGGCTTCCACGAAATCCGCACGGGCGGAATCGTGGCAAAGGAACTCGAAGCGCTTGGCATTGAGGTGACAAAGGGTGTTGGCAAGACAGGCGTGGTCGGATTGCTCGAAGGCGCAAAGCCTGGACCAACTCTGTTACTGCGTTTTGATATGGACGCATTGCCCATGACTGAAGAGACTGGTGCAGAATATGCTTCTCAGAATCAAGGGGTGATGCACGCCTGTGGACATGACGGTCACACGGCAATTGGTCTCACGGTTGCAAAAATATTGAACGCGCACAAAAACGAACTGGCAGGCACGATCAAATTTTGCTTTCAACCTTCAGAAGAAGGGTTCAACGGTGAAGAGATCGGCGGCGCAGAAATGATGCTGAAAGACGGTGTGCTTGAAAATCCCAAAGTGGATATGACCCTCTCAATGCATCTGTGGAATGAAAAGCCGCTCGGCTGGGTTCATGTCGCTAAAGGACCTGTCATGGCGGGCGCTGAAGAATTCAAAATAAAAATTATTGGGCGGGGCGGACACGGCGCAATTCCCGAAGCGGCGGTTGATCCTGTTGTTTGTGCGGCGCAAATTGTTTCGGCGGCGCAAACCATCGTCTCGCGCAATGTCTCTCCCACAGAAACCGCAGTCGTCAGTTTTACGATCATCAACGGCGGAACAGCCTTTAACATCATTCCCCAGGAAGTAACCATGCAAGGCACAATCCGCACCTTTGAGCCGCAGGTGAGGGGTAAAGTTGTCAAACGTTTTGAAGAGATCGTAAAAGGCGTGGCTTCTGCAATGGGGTGTCAGGCAGAGGTGAATGTCAAACAACTTACGCCAGCCTTGATCAACGCAGATGAGGTTACAGCCAAAGTGCAGGAATCTGCGCGCCGCACGCTCCGCGTGCCGCAGTTCACACATGACAACACGCCCTATCTAACAATGGGCGCGGAAGATATGGCATATATTCAATCAAAAGTGAATGGCTGTTATTTTTTCATCGGCTCAAATAACAAAGAACAGCATTTGGATTACGGTCATCATCACCCCAAATTTGATTTTGACGAACAAGCCTTGATCAATGGCGCGGCGCTCATGTCTGCCGCAGCATTGGATATTTTGAAATAAAATTTCAAAAACAGCATGAAACGAAAACAAAATATTGCGGTTGCAATTGTGTTGTCTGTGGCGGCAGGAGTTCTCACCCTGCAAAACGTTTTCGCGCCTGCGCCAGATACAATTACGCAAACTCCAACGGCGGCAACCGTCACGGAATTGCCCGAAGAGGCTGTCTCTGAAGCTTGCGGCTATGTTTGGGCACATCACACCGCGCCTGAGTTGACGCAAAAAATTGACTCCGCCATTCGCGTCCTTAATCCCGCCGCAAGTGCGCGCGCAGAATTATTTGGCGAAGATTGCGTCTATGCGGATGGGCATTCCACCTTTGGGGCGATGGAAACAGATTTCTACGTTCATTTGCCCGCTGACGATCTATCCAACGCAGAAGCCTTCGGAAGTTGGATGTCGCAAGTCATGCCAATCATCACCCAAACCCCGCGCGCAGAAATTCAAGGCAATTATGGGTTTGTCGAATTCTGGTTTGAGAAAAACGACGCCGAGCATCTGATTGTGCGTGTGCCGATTCAAAAATACATTGACGAGGCGCAGGGAAAAACCGGCGCGGAGTTATTCTATATGTTTAATGCCACGCCGTAAATTTTCGATTTGTTATTGATTATTTCCCCGCAACAATTCCACAACCTCGGACTTGAGTGTGGCGTTACAGGCCAATGCGTCGCCGGAAGTGTGTCCCTCTTCGCCAGCCCACGTGCCGAAAAATCCGCCTGCTTCACGCAGGATCACAGGGTAGGGGCCGTAATCCCAAATATCTAAAAATGGATCAATACACACTTCCGCCCTGCCGGTTGCCACAAGTAAATAACCGTAGGCGTCACCCCATGTCCGCAGTAAGGCTTTCTTCTTTGCAAACTGATCCACAAGGGTCGAGTCTTTTTCAGCGAGTCTTTGAAAATCAGAAGTGACCACGCACGCATGGGACATTTCGCTAACTTCAGAGACATGCGCCCGCCGTCCATTCCAGCAGCACCCCAAGCCGTCTGCCGCGCATAGCATTTCATCCAATGGCGGGTAATACGCTGCACCAACGCGGATGACACCCTCTATTTCCAATCCAATTAAAACACCATACAAAGGCACGCTGCGGATAAACGATTTGGTTCCGTCAATTGGATCTATCGTCCAACGAAATGGACTGGCGGCGCCATTGCTTGCCCCAAATTCCTCCCCTACAATTGCGTGACCTGGATACTCGCGCTCAATCTCGCTGCGGATAAAATTCTCTGCATCATGATCTGCGGCAGTGACTGGATCGTTATTTTCTTTTATGTTTACATGAACGCCAGTGTTGAAATGTTTAAGCGTAATTTTTCCCGCGCGATAGGCAAGAGATGTGGCAAAATCAAGGTAGGTTTGGAGGTTCATAGCAATGTATTCAACAACTCCTCTTCTTCTTTATCATTTTTTACTTTCCCATCCAGCCACGCATTGCGTAGTTCTAACAATATTTCCTTGTAACGCGGTCCTGTTGGAACGCCGCGATTTTTCAGATCATCGCCGTTGGTCTTTTGTTTAATGTGCCGCCAAGTTACAAGAAATTCCCTCAAAGCAGGTTTATTGGATATAAGCCAAAGCGCGTAAATTGCAATCAAAGGGATTTTTTCGAGGCGTTTTGTCCATGTGCTTGGTTTGGCATTTGCAAGTGAAGCCAGTTCATTTTTGAGTTGAAGCATGGCGCGGGAAGCCTCTGTCAACTTGGAATTAAAATCAAGCCGGCTGGATAGAAATTCGACAACATCCAATGGCGAATCTGCGAGCCACAGCAGGTAGTTCAGTAAAATTTTATTTTCCAAAATATCAAATTCTGCGGGCGGCGTGGAGTTGATCAAGCCAGAATATTGTTCGTTAAATTTCGGCAAGCGGGGAGTGAATACATCAAAGACGCCCAACTGATGCAACTGCGCCAACATTTGAGTGCATTTTTCTTCGGCAAAGACCAAATCCAATTCGTGGCGGATGCGTTCTCCGCTGAGGGAGGAAAGGAAAGGATGAACGCTTCGCGTGAAGGATGAAAGATGAAGATTGAAGGAGTAACGGGTTGCGTAGCGGACAGCGCGAAAGATTCGGGTGGGATCATCTTCAAATGAAAGCGGGTGCAGGACACGGATGATTTTCTTTTCGAGGTCAGCCTGTCCATTCAATGGGTCGAGGAGTTCGCCGAAGTGGTCGCCGTCCAAGCGGATCGCCATGGCGTTGATGGTGAAATCGCGGCGGCGAAGATCATCGTCAATGGTGGATGGTTTGACGGTGGGCAATGCGCCGGGGAAAGAGTAGGTTTCTTTGCGGGCGGTGATGAGATCTAGGGATGAAGGATGAATGATAAATGATGAAGGTAAATGCCAAACAGCGGTGCGGAATTTTGTATGCGGGGTGAGTTTGCCGCCATATTTTTTTACCAGAGCATCGCCGAGTTCAATTGCATCGCCTTCGACGATGACATCGAGATCGTTGATCGGTTCGCCCAGCAAAAGATCGCGCACAAACCCGCCGACGATGTAGCAGGGCATGTTCATGGCTGCGGCTTGGTCGGCAATGCGTGAGAGTAGATTCTGCTTCTCGGACGGGATCAGGTTTGGGTCACGCAGGAGGCGGGGTAAATCCTTTTGCATAAAATCAATTTTACCCTTATAATCCGCCGCATGTTGATGAACCCGAACCCGTCCCCTCGACTGTGTAAATCTACCCTGTCTGGCTAGGTTCGCTTTTGTGCGTTCAAACGGCTCCCAGACTTGGCGAGCCGTTTTTCTTTGTAACAGGTGTGTGATGGGAAAATTGACGATCGGTGATTTGACAAAACAAATGCACGAGTTGGTAAAATCCAAAGGTTGGTACGAGAAGGACAGCAAACGTCCGCAGACGCCGCGCAATTTGGCTGTGTCGCTCTCCATTGAAGCGGCTGAGATTTTGGAACATTTTCAATTTGGTGAAGAGATCAAGGATGTAGATGAACTCGGAAGCGAACTCGCGGATGTGGCTTTGTATCTTTTGCAACTTGCTTCGGTTTCGGGCATTGACCTTGAAGAAGCAGTGCTGAAGAAAATTGAAGTCAATAAAAAGAGAGAATGGGATGTTGAAAAATAGTCAAAGGTCGAAAGTCAAAAGTCTTGCGACCTTCAACCTTTGACCTTCGACAAGGTGAATTCATGAACATAACAGTATTTGGCGGCGCACAACCGAAGGATGGTACGGCGGCTTATGAAGAAGCCCGCGAACTTGGCAAACTTCTCGCCGAACGTGGACATGCTGTGCTGACTGGCGGATATATGGGTACGATGGAAGCGGTCTCGCGCGGCGCATCTGAGGCGGGCGGGCATGTGATTGGCGTGACTTGCGTTGATATTGAAGAGTGGCGTGGATCAAAGCCCAATCCCTGGGTTAAGGAAGAAAGACGCAAGAAATCGTTAATTGAAAGATTGCAGGCGTTGATCGAAGGCTGTGACGCGGCGATTGCCCTGCCCGGCGGCGCAGGTACGCTGACTGAAATTTCGTTGATGTGGAATTTGATGATTGTGGAATCTCTGCCCCCGAGGCCGCTGATACTGATCGGGAGCGGTTGGCAGTCCACTTTTGATCAGTTCTTCAAAGAGTTTTATACTTATATGCCCATACGTCAGCAAGAGTTGTTATTTTTTGCGAAAGACGTAAAAACTGCTGTGAAGATATTAGAGATTGGTAATTAGAGATTAGTAATTACTCCAATTACCAATTACAAATCACCAATTACCAATGGAGTCAAAATGGCTGAAGATAAATTAACAAAACGCGCTGATGATTTTTCTGAGTGGTACAACCAACTCGTATTGAAAGC
>JAIFKY010000020.1 GCA_020049345.1 Anaerolinea sp. | reverse complement strand
TCTCAAAGACTCGAAGAGAAAAATTTTATTTTCTTGCAAACAAGACTTCTGCCATATCAAAAAAACCTTTAGGGTCTGTTTTTCGAAAGAAAAATTTGACAGATGAGTAGTTACACGCGCGGGCTCAAGGAAAACCAGGTGTGATTTATAGAAATCTGCGTATGGTCAGTTAATAAACTTCGGCAGCGGCTTTCGTCATGGTGTATGGAGTATGCCAAAGCCGCCGTTGAAGGCCAAAAAGAACCAAACCAAAGGAGAAAAAAATGCCCCAAAATTTGAATGCTGCACAAGAGTACGCTCAAAAATGGCTGGAGATTATCGAAAACCCCGCCCGCCCGCCGGAGGATGTGGGCAAGTGGATCATCGAACAATCCATGCAAAACTTTGCCGACCATTTCAACAAAGGCTGGCTGGACTATCGTAAATCAGTCACCCAGTCTGGACAGTGGGCCGCCACCGAATGGACAGGACGCGGCGCAACTTTTGAAGATGTGCTGGGACGTAAATTCATTGACTTCCTCGGCGGCTTCGGCATGATGGATTTGGGCTGGAGCCACCCCGAAATTGTAGCGGCGGTGCAATCTCAACTGTTGCGAACCCCCATGCCCAGCCAGGAGTTGATCGATCCCCTGCGCGGCGTGCTCGCCAAACTAATGGCAGACATCACCCCCGGCGATTTGAAATATGCCTGGTTTGGCGCCAGCGGCACCGAAGCCATTGAAGCGGCGATCAAATTTGCAAAAGTTTATACCCAAAAGCCCGCCTTCATTGTTGCGGTCAAGGCGTTTCACGGCAAGACCATGGGCGCGCTTTCAATGTTAGGCAAGGCTGATTATCGTGTTCCGCCCGGTGTTTTGTATGGCGGTCCCGTCTATCATGTTCCGTTTGGAGATGCCGCCGCCGTCGAGAAGCAGTTGGAAATCTGCGAGAAGGTTGGCGTGGGCGTGGCAGCGGTGCTGATGGAGCCGATTCAGGGTGAGGCGGGCGCAATCGTTCCGCCCGATGATTTCTGGCCCCGCATCCGCGCCGCCACGAAGAAACACGGCGCCCTGCTCATTGCGGATGAAGTGCAGACCGGCTTGGGGCGCACCGGCAAATTGTGGGGCGTGGATCATTGGGATGTCGTCCCCGACATCATCGCGGTTGCCAAGTCTCTGGGTGGCGGCGTCATGCCCATCTGCTCGGTCATCACCACCGAAGAAATTTTCGCGCCGTTCATGTATCCCAATCCATTCCTGCAAACCACCACCACCGGCGGCGGCGCATTGGCTTGTTCCGCAGCCATAGCCGCAATCAACATCACTGTGCGTGAAAAACTGTGGGAAGTTGCCGCCGAAAAGGGCGACTACATTATGAACGCAGTGCAGGAATTGGCGGCGAAATATCCGAATGTGTATGAGAAAGTCACCGGCAAGGGCTTGCTCATCGGTCAGCATTTCCAGACCCCCGAAATTGGCGGGCAGGTGGCCGCGGAAACATTTAAGCGTGGCGTGCTTGTCGCAGGCGCGCTGACCAGCGCCCAGACCATTCGCATTGAGCCGCCGTTGGTCATCACCTACGACGAAATCAATCAGGGTCTTGCCAGTTTGTCTGAAGCGGTTGAAGTGGTTTCCAAGACTCTTTAATCGAAAAGCATCATCTTTTGTGCCTGCGGAATATTTATCTTCCGCAGGCATTTTTATTTAAAAAATAGCACAGATCGTATTTTTGGTTTATAGTTTGTTGTGAAATAGATCATCAGAGTTTAGGTTTCGGAGAATGTTGAATGACGAGTGAATTTGCGGTTGAAATGCGCGATGTGGTGAAAAAATTTATAACGCCTGAAGGTCATGAAATTTCGGCAGTGGATCATGTGACCATGCAGATAAAAAACGGGGAATTCTTTTCCATGCTGGGCTCTTCGGGTTGCGGAAAAACAACGTCCCTGCGCATGGTCGCTGGTTTTGAGTGGACGACCGAAGGCGAGGTTTTTATTGAAGGCAAACCCATGGGGCACATCCCGCCGTTTCAAAGAAAAGTGAATACGGTTTTTCAAAGTTACGCCTTGTTTCAGCATTTAACCGTTTTTCAAAATGTGGCGTTTGGCTTGGAAATGGAACATGTCGAAAAAGAGGAAATCAAACAGCGCGTGGGGCGCGCCCTGGAGATGGTTCAACTGACCGGCATGGATCGCCGTAAACCGAAACAGCTTTCCGGTGGGCAGCAGCAGCGTGTTGCGCTTGCCCGCGCTTTGGTCAAAACCCCCGAAGTGCTTCTGCTCGATGAGCCGCTTGGCGCGCTTGATCTGAAATTGCGCAAGGAAATGCAGCTTGAATTAAAAGCCTTGCAGCAGCAACTTGGTATTACGTTTATTTACGTCACGCATGATCAAGAGGAAGCGCTTGCCATGTCTGATCGGATTGCGGTGATGAGTCACGGCAGGGTCCAGCAGATTGGCTCGCCGGTTGAGGTGTATGAACGCCCCGTCAATAAATTTGTTGCGGACTTTATCGGGGAATCAAATTTTCTCGAAGGCAGGATCAACTCCATTTCAGAGAGCGAAGCGAAGGTTTTCATCCACAGCCTGAATGTTGAATTGATCGGCATTCCTATTTCGGAGGGATTGGTCAATGGCGATGAAGTCACTGTTTGTATTCGCCCCGAAAAAATTCGCATTGTTGAAGAGGATATTCCCAATCAAAATATATTCTGCGGCAAAGTGGCAAATACAGTTTATATCGGCGCGGATACGCATGTCTTTGTAAATTTGTATGGGATTAAATTAAAAGTTTGGGAGCAGAATTTTATTTCGCGGCTTCATTCAAAATTGTATGCGGTTGGGCAGGATGTTTGCTTGGCGCTTGCGCCCGAAAATACGCTTGTGTTGAAAAAGGATTAGCATGTTCCAACGTCTTCGCGAAAGTAAATCTGCACGGGGTACGTTATTGGCGCTTCCAACAACCGCTTGGTTGTTTGTGTTGTTGATCATTCCGTTGATTCTGACGTTGATCGTAAGTTTTGGTCAGCGCAGTCCTGACGGCAATGTGATTTATACCTTTACGTTAAATAATTACATCCGCCTTTTTGGCTACAGTACAGATTGTCCCGTCGGGCAGGCTTCGTGCTTTGAACCGCTGTATTTGAACATTCTTTGGCGTTCCTTGTCGCTGGCTTTTAATACAACATGGGTCGTGGTTATTATGGCGTATCCGCTGGCGTATTTTATTGCGCGCGCGCACCCAAAGAAACGCAGTTTGTATTTGTTCATGGTGCTGATTCCACTCTGGACCAATTTTGTGATCCGCGTGTATGCGTGGATGATGTTGCTGCGGAAAGAGGGCGCGATCAATGCCATTATTGGCTGGCTGATGCATTTGTTGAATATTCCATTTGTGCCGTTTGAAATGTTGTACACCCCGGGCGCGGTGCTGGTTGGCATGGTCTACGAATTTTTGCCGTTTATGATTTTGCCCATTTACACGTCGCTGGAAAAAATTGATAACTCGTTATATGAAGCCGCCGCAGATTTGGGCGCGAATTCGCTCAAGACATTTTTGCGCGTCACGCTTCCGCTCTCCATGCCGGGCATGGTGGCGGGGACGATTTTGGTTTTCATCCCCGTCATGGGAACCTTCATCGTTTCGGATATTCTCGGTGGGCGGCAGGTGATTTTGGTCGGCAATCTCATTCAACGTCAATTTTTGGATGCGCGTGACCCGACCTTCGGATCGGCTGTTTCGTTGATTCTGATGGTGATGACTTTGATTGTGACTTATTTTTACACGCGCAAATTTGGCTTTGGCGAGGAGATTGTATCCGCATGAGTCCTTTCCGCCGTTCTCCCGTCATTATTGCCGCAACGGTTTTTGTGTACTTTTTTTTATATGCGCCGATCGTTGGTTTGATCCTGTATTCTTTTAATGCCTCGCGTACCAATGTGACTTTTGAAGGATTCATCCCTGCGTACAGCAACCGCGTGGTGATGGATGGCAGTCTCGTGGTGTCCAGTCCGTGCGGACCGTTTCACTGGTATTGCGACCTCGCCAAAAATGATGATGTGACAGAGGCGGCAGGCAACACGCTGACCATTGCTTTCACAGCGACGATCATCGCCACCGTTGTCGGCACCATGTCTGCGCTCGCGCTTCAACGCTATAACTTCAAGATGAAGCCGTTCTCGCAACTTTCGCTTTACATCCCCATTGTGATCCCAGAGATCGTGATGGGCATTGGGATTCTGACCCTGTTCAGCCAATTGTTCGGCTGGATCAATCAAGTCCTCAACCTCAACGGAGATGCGCGTCTCGCGCTTGGTATGGCAACGGTTACGGTCAGTCATATTGCGTTTATGATTCCATTTGTCACGCTGGTGGTGCAGGCGCGTTTGCAGGGCTTTGATAAATCCTACGAAGAAGCCGCCATGGATTTGGGCGCCAACGAGTGGACAACCTTCCGCCGCGTTACCTTTCCCATGATTTTGCCCGGTATTCTTTCCGGCGCGTTGCTGGCATTCACGCTTTCGCTGGATGATTTTGTGATTACGTTTTTTACCAATGGTCCAGGCTCTACAACTTTGCCAATCTATGTTTATGGTTTGTTGAGACGCACCATCACGCCGCAAGTTAATGCGCTCTCAACTGTCTGGATTTTGGTTGTCTTTGTGGCGATCTTTTTGCTGCAAATTTTTCAGAACCGCAATTCAACGCAACATTCATGAACATCAATGCCAGTGGTTCTGATGAAAAGAGGAAGAAATGTACAAAAACAGGATATTCATACTACTGCAATTTTTTGTAATTGCAATCCTGATGTTGGCGGCTTGCAGCGGCGATGGCGATGTTGTTGCAACTGTAGTGACCGCAGATACAGAAGTTTCCAGGCTCACCTCAACGGGATATACATGCCCTGAGCCTGAATTTCCAACGACGGTAACATCCACAGAACTCAACCTTTTTGTGTGGACGGAGTACATCCCCGCTGAGATGATTGAATGTTTTGAACTGGTTTATGGGGTCAAGGTAAATCGCAGTGAATATTCCAGCAACGAGGAGATGTATGACAGGCTTTCTGCTGGCGGATCAAATTATGATCTGACCCAGCCTACCGACTATGTGATTGCGCGGATGACACGCCAGGACCTTTTGCAGGAATTTGATCACGCAAAATTACCGGCATTAAAAAATTTCGACCCGCGCTACCTTGATTTTGAATTTGATCCAGGCAATAAATATTCCATTCCCTATTTGGCTGGGACAGATGCGATTGTTGTAAATACAGGCGCGGTTGAGAATATTCCGCAATCTTGGGCTGATCTTTGGAAACGGGAATATGCCGGTCGCATGGTATTTCCAGATGATTCGCGCTCGGTGATTGGGCTTACTTTGCTGACGCTTGGCTATGACGTTAATACAACTGATCCCTTGCAACTTGCGGAAGCCAGAGAGAAATTATATGAACTTGTTCCAAACATCAGGTTATTTGACAGCGACAGCCCGCAAACGGCTCTTCTTGCAGGCGCAGTTGATCTTGGCATGATGTGGACTGGCGAAGCCTATCTTGCGCGGCAGGCAAACTCTGATATCCAATATATTTTTCCAACTGAAGGAGTAATCCTTTGGCAGGATAACTGGTCAATGCTCAAGGACGCTCCGCATCCCGATGCCGCTTATGCCTGGTTGAACTATATTAATCAGCCTAATATCTTCTGGATGGTGTTGCGCGATTTTCCCTATATTAATCCGAACACCGCCGCGTTTAATTTTGCCAGAAATAATCAAACAAAGGTTGTCGGTGTAAATGGCAAAGAAACAACATTGGCAACCCTCTACGTTGCCTATATGGCATCTCCAATTACCAGCATTTCCAGCGCTGTTATTAAAAATGGACATCGCATCGTTGATGTAGGTGAGTCTACGCGGTTGTACGATGATGTGTGGGAGGCAGTAAAAAATAGATAGTGGGATTAATTGAAACTCACTGCTAAAACGTATTATGCAAAATGCTTATTTTGCATAATACTTGAAAAATAATAACAAAAAATCATAATAATATTGACTTTGATAACAAAAAGGAATAAAATAAATCAATGGAAAGCGTAATCGGTAATAGTCAATCCGGACGTCTTGATAATATAGACCAATATATTATTGATGCCATGCGAAAAGATGGCAGAGAGGCGTTTGCCCAGATCGCTGAGAAACTTAATGTCTCGCCAGGTATGATTCGCCAGCGTTATAACCGCCTTGTTGAACTTGGCTACCTCAAGGTTGTGGCGGTTACAAATCCGCTCATGATGGGGATGCGTACCATGGCTCTGATCGGCATCCATACCGATGGACTTAAGATGTTGCAAGTTGCAGAGAAGGTATCCAAACTTGATGATGTTGTTTATCTTGTGGTGGTAAGCGGCCGTTATGACATTATCTGCGAAGTCTTTTGCCGCGATCACGAAGACCTGCTCAAATTCCTCACTGAAAAACTTGCGAAAATTGACGGTATCCGCGAGACTGAATCTTTTATACACTTGAAGATCGTCAAGGAAATTTATTTTTAGAGAATTTTCGCTGTACTCCGGCTTCAAGCCTGATGTGGCGAATTTTTTATTAATCCATCGTCATTCTAACTCGCAGATACGCGGGTTATAAAATCAAAATGGAGTACAGATCATGAAAGTTTTGCTCGTTGGTGTAGGCGGGGTAGGGGAAGCGATTGCGGCGATTGCAAAGCCGCGCGCCTGGATGGAACAAATGGTGCTGGCTGATTACAACGTCAAACGCGCTGAAGAAGTGCAGAAGAAATTGGGAGACAGCAATCGTTTTCCGGTTGAGTTCATTGACGCCAGTAATCAACAGATGATCGAAGGACTCGCTAAAAAATATGGCGTGGACTTGATCATGAATTCTGTTGATCCGATCTTCAACGAACAAATTTTTGATGCCGCGTTTAACGTCGGTGTGACATATATGGACATGGCCATGACTCTGTCCACACCGCACCCCACTGATCCGTTTAATAAGACGGGAGTTAAACTTGGCGATTATCAATTTGAAAAAGCCAAAGACTGGGAACAGAAAGGCTTGCTCGCCCTCGTCGGTTGCGGCGTTGAACCCGGCATGGCTGACGTATTCGCCCGTTACGCCCAGGATCATCTCTTCGACGAGATCGAAGAACTTGGCATCCGCGACGGCGCCAACATTGCCATCGAAGGCTATGAGTTTGCCCCCAATTTCTCAATCTGGACAACCATCGAAGAGTGTCTTAATCCGCCTGTAATTTGGGAAGAGGGGAAGGGTTGGTTCACCACCGCGCCTTTCTCTGAACCAGAAGTTTTTGATTTCCCAGAGATCGGACCTGTGGAAGTGGTCAACGTGGAGCATGAAGAAGTCCTGCTCATGCCGCGTTGGCTCAAGACCAAACGCGCCACCTTCAAATACGGCTTGGGCGATCAGTTCATTGGCGTATTAAAGACTCTGCACATGCTGGGTCTCGATAACAAAGAGAAGATCACCGTAAAAGGGATGCAAGTTGCTCCGCGTGATGTAGTTGCCGCCTGTTTACCCGATCCTGCTTATTTAGGTGATAAAATGTCTGGGAAAACATGCGCTGGCACATGGGTCAAAGGTAAAAAAGACGGAAAAGATCGCCAGGTCTACCTTTACCAGGTGGCAGATAACGCCGAATGTATGAAGGCTTTTGGGTGCCAGTCTGTGGTGGCGCAAACTGCTTTCAACGCCGTTATCGGCATGGATTTAATTCAGAGTGGTAGTTGGAAAGGCGTAGGCGTTCTTGGACCCGAAGCCTTCCCGCCTGAACCCTTCATGGAGAAAATGGCTGATTACGGTTTCCCGTACGGCATCAAAGAAATGTAACCGCCCGATTTTGTTAAATGATCCCCTGCCTATGCCAAAGAATGGGCAGGGGGTGTAATTTAAAAATCTCAAAGGAAAATTGGAGGAGCAGGAAGATGTCAAAAAGTAATCAAAGTGGCGATGCAGTTGTTCAGCGGGAGTCGAAGAAACTAAAGCGCGGGCTGACCTTGATTCCGCTTACAGGTTTGATCTACTTCACTGTTTGCGGCGGCTCGTTTGGAATTGAACCGCTTGTTGGGTATGCCGGCCCCGGTTTGGCTCTTTTGTTGATTGCGTTAACGCCAATCATTTTTAGTTTACCCAACTTGCTAATCGTGCAGGAACTTCAGACCATGATGCCTGCGCAAGGCGGCTATTACCACTGGATCAAACGCGCCTTTGGCCCATTTGCCGGCTTCCTTGCCGGCTGGAACAACTGGGTGGTTTCCTGGCTGGATGTGTCCATTTACCCGGTGTTCGCCGCCCTGTATTTGAGCGCATTCATCCCCGCGTTGGATACTGGCGCTACGCTCTTTGGAATTGCTCTTCCCGCCAGTCTTTTGCAATGGATGGTGGCAGTTGTGATGATCTGGTTCGTAGCCTGGCTTCAAATTCGCGGCTCACGCGCCACCGGCTTTTTCACGAATTCGCTCGGCGTTGTCATGATCATTCCTCTTATGATTTTGGCCGCGCTTGGGTTTTACGCCTGGTTCAAATCTGGCGTAACCGTGCATTTGCCGTTTTTACCGGGCGGCGAACCCGTCCACTTTGGATCATTAACTGCCGCTTTTAGCACCGGTCTATTTGTGGTGATGTGGAACTACATGGGCTGGGAATTACCCTCCGCCGCTGGCGACGAGGTGGTAGACCCGCGCAAAACATATCCGCGCGCCATGGCGATTGTGCTGGTTCTCGCAATCCTGACATACTCGCTTCCGGTTCTCGGTTCCTTGTATGGTGGCGCTGGCGAAGATGGCCGCTATGCCGTGTGGGGCATTGAAGCCAGTGATGAAGAAGCTGGCGTTGCCGCCGATGTGGAAGGGTATGGCGTATCTGCCGAGCAGATTGACGGCTGGGGCGTCTCTTCTGCTTCAGCCGCCACTGGCTGGGAATTCCCAGAAATCGGACAGGCGGTCGCCGCAAAAATTACCGGCGATGCCAATTCTCCACTGGCGTTATTTATGGTAACGATTTTGACCATTTCAGCGGTGCTTTCCATGCTTGGCTTGTTCATTGGCAACAGTTTGGGCGGCAGCCGCGTACCGTTTGCGCTGGCTGAAGATGGTATGTTCCCGCGCTGGATGGTTATTGTTCATCCGAAATATGGTTCACCTTTTATCGCCATCCTTGTGGTGAGTGTCGTTTACACAATTTTTGCCACCAATGCCTTTGAGTTCCTTGTGGTGGCCGATGTCTTCCTGCAACTGTTGGTCGTGCTGGCTGAAATCGCCGCTCTGTGGATGCTGCGCCGCACCGAGCCAGATCGCCCACGCACCCGCGTACCTGGCGGAATTCCTGGCTTGGTTCTGGCTTCGGTCAGTTTGGCCGGCATCATCTTGATTGCCTTTTATAGCCAGATTGCCGACGCAGGCTGGGGTTCCATCGGCGTGGCTTTGGCTTTAATGTCAATCGGTGGTGTGTTGTATTTCCCCATCCGCAAGATTTACAAACCGGGCGTTCATGATGTTGACCCGTTTGAGCAGTCAGCGGAAGAGGATTAGTAATTTTCTGTAATCAGTAATTGAAAAAAAACGGGTTGTGCGGCAACTTTGGTGGTTGCGCAGCCCGTTTTTTATTTGATGTGATTCGATGAAATTGGAGAGATGATAGAATCAATCAAAACACAAAAAGGAGAATGATCATGCTTTCAGTTGAAATCAAGGAAAATGACAAAGTGGTTGGTTTGTTGACTGCCGCCGAAAAACTATTCAAAACGGGTTCGAGAGGTTTCTTTGGCATGGGCAAAATTCAGATCGGCGAGAAGCGCTACCAAGTGCAGGTGCAACTGGTTGAGATTGGATCAAAGCCCAAGTCTGAGGGCGCCCCGTTGAAGGACGAATAATGTCCCTCGAAACAGGATCAATTGTCAGTTGGCATGGATGCGATATTTGAGACGCAAAAAATGACAATCTTCGAAAATTCAGTTGCCTCAACTCATCTGCAATTGTATAATTGAAAAAATATTCACAAACCCGAATCAGGAGGACGAAATGCCCAATGGTTATATCGGTAAGATTTTGCACGTGGATTTGACAACAGGCGCGTTGACGGTGGAGGAGCCGCAGGAGGCTTTTTATCGCAAGTATCTTGGCGGAAGCGCGATGGGAATGCACTATATCCTGCGCGATATGCCCAAAGGCGCCGATGCGCTCAGCCCCGAAAATGTTCTGACGTTGATGGCTGGGGTGGCGACGGGGGCGGCTATTTCGGGTCAGAGCCGTTTGAATGTGAATGCCAAATCTCCGATTAGCGGCGGCATTGGCGATTCGCAAAGCGGCGGGTTTTTCCCTGCCCAGTTGAAGTTTGCGGGTTTTGATGGAATTGTGGTCAAAGGCAAATCACCCAAGCCTGTGTACCTTGCGATCATCGAAGGCAAGCCTGAGTTGCGCGACGCCGCGCATTTGATGGGCAAACTATCGGGGGAAGTGGACGATATTATTCATAAAGATGTTGACCCGAAAGCCGAAATTCTTCAGCACGGCATTGGCGCGGAAAATGGCGTGTTGTATTCAACATTGGTTTCGATGTCCAACCGTCACAATGGGCGCACAGGCATGGGGCTGGTGATGGCTTCCAAGAATTTGAAAGCGGTTGTGGTGCGCGGATCAAGAAAAATGCAGTTGGCTGACCAGAAGTCTTTAACTGCGTTAAACCGCAACGGGCTGAAAATTCTCCCAGACAATGGCGACATGGATGGTCTTGCCAAGTTCGGTACTGCGGTTGTGGTGTTGTTTAATAACACCATTGGCACATTGCCGACCCGCAACTATAACGAAGGTCAGTTTGAGGGCTGTGAGCCGATCAGCGGCGAGAAGATGTCCGAGACCATTTTGAAGGAACGTGATACCTGTTATGCCTGCGTTGTGAAATGCAAACGCGTGGTTGAGATCAAAGATGGCGCATACAAAGTTGATCCACGCTATGGCGGACCTGAATACGAAACACTTGGCACATTCGGATCGTACTGCGGCGTGGATAACCTCGCGGCGGTTTCGATGGCGAATCAAGTTTGCAACGAATACGCAGTCGATACCATCGCCTGCGGCGCGACGATTGCCTTTGCGATGGAATGTTACGAAAAAGGCATCATCACCAAAGAGCAAACGGGCGGACTTGACCTCAAGTTTGGCAATGCCGAAGCCATGCTCGAAGCATTGGATCAAATTGTCCACGCCAGCACGCCGCTTGGTAAATTGCTTGGGCAAGGCTCTGACCGTGTTGCACAAGTTTGGGGCAACGGCGCGGATGAGTGCCTGGTTACGTCCAAGGGCGCGGAATTCCCCGCGCACATGCCGCAAGCCAAGCGTAGTCTCGCGCTTATTTACGCGGTCAACCCCTTCGGCGCGGATCATCAATCCAGCGAGCATGACCCGTACTATGAAGAAGGAATCGGTGACTTCAACCTGGATCGCCTGAAAGTGATTGGACTTGGATCGCCGCAGCCTGCGTATAGCCTAACCGAAGAAAAAGTCCGCTTTGCGTATGAAACGGAAGTCTTTTACTCGATGATGGATTCTGCTGAACTGTGCCAATTTGTTTATGGACCCACTTGGACGCTTTACGGTCCCAACGAAACGGTCGAGATGATGAAATCTGTCACGGGCTGGGATTTGACGGTTGAAGAATTGATGGAAGTTGGACGCCGCCGACTTGATCTTTTCCGCACGTTCAACGCCCGTGAAGGACTCGGACGCAAGGATGATAAACTGCCGAAGAAATTCTTTAAGGCATTGAGCGGAACTGGACCCACAGCGGGTTTCACCCTGACTCACGCGGAAGTTGATTCTGCCATTGATCATTACTACAAACTGGCAGGGTTGAATTCTGACGGTGCGCCAACCCGCGAGACTTTGAAGAAGCACGATATTGAGTGGGCGGCAGAATATTTGCCAGCATAAGATCAGTAATTAGTAATTGGTGATTAGTAATTGGGGATGGGATGATGAATCTCATCCCCAATTTTTTTAGCAAAAAAAGAGGTTGCTTCGGGCAAGGAGCAAAAGCGCCCTCGCAATGACATAAGTCGTCAATTACCAGTTACCAATTACCAATTATTTCCCAAAAGGTAAACATGACAACTCAACTCTATCAAGATAATTTCCCCTACATGACTCCCGCATGGAGCCGCATTTTCAACTTTGTTGCTGATCGCGCCGAAGGTTCCTACATTTACACCGACGATGGCAAAAAACTGCTGGACTTCACCAGCGGAATTGGCGTGACGAATACCGGTCACTGCCACCCGAAAGTCGTCGAGGCGATCCGCGAGCAGGCGGGCTTGTTCCTGCACGCGCAGGCGAACATTGTCATTCACAAGCCCATGCTGCAACTGATTGAGGAAATCCGCAAGATTGTTCCGCCTGCAATTGATAGTTTCTACTTCGCCAACTCTGGCGCGGAAGCCTTGGAGAATGCGGTCAAGATTGCGAAAGCCGCTACAGGCAGGCAGAATATTATCGTCTTCAATGGATCATTCCACGGGCGCACCCACGCCACGATGGCGCTGACCACTTCAAAGACTGGCTACCGCACGGGATTTGGCCCCCTGCCTGCGGGCATCTTTGTTTCACCATTCCCGTATGCTTTCCACCTCGGCATGAGCGAGGAAAAAGCATCCGCGTATGCGCTGGATCAACTTGAATATTTGCTCGCTTCGCAAACTGCTCCCAAAGACACCGCCGCCATCTTGATCGAATCTGTGATGGGGGAGGGTGGGTATATCGTGCCGCCAGCCTCGTTTATGAAAGGCTTGCGCGAGATTTGTGACAAGCACGGAATTTTGTTGATCTTCGACGAAGTCCAATCGGGCTTCGGGCGCACGGGCAAATGGTTTGCCATGGAGCATTTTGGCGTCGTCCCAGACATCATCACCGCCGCCAAAGGCATTGCCTCTGGAATGCCACTCTCCGCTGTTTTCAGCCGCACTGAAATTATGAAGAAGTTGGATGTTGGCTCAATCGGCGGCACGTATGGCGGCAATGCAATCGCCTGCGCCGCTGGCGTGGCGACGATCAAAGCCATGCGCGACGAAAAGATGCTGGAAAACGCGGCAGAACGCGGCATCCAACTGATGACTGGCCTGCGGAAGTTCCAGGAAGAATATCCGCAGATTGGCGATGTGCGCGGGCTGGGACTCATGGTCGGCACTGAATTTATCGTGGATGGAAGCCAGGCGAAAGCCAAGCCAATGGTCAAGCAGATCATTCAGTCTGCCGAAAAGCAGAACCTGTTGCTGCTCTCCTGCGGAACTTATGACAACACCCTGCGCTGGATTCCGCCGTTGAATGTGACCGCCGAGCAGATCAACGACGGCTTGAAGATTTTTGGCGAAGCATTGAAGGAAAGCGTGAAATAGTCGAAGGTCAAAAGTCGAAAGTCAGAGGCCGCGAGGTTTTTGACTTTCGACTTTTTATTCAGAGTATAATTTTCAATAGAGGCAACTATGACACTTAATACTCTTGAATCCAGCGCAAAACGTTTATTTCCCAACCGTAAACCCGAACAGGCAATGGCGGAGTTATTGCTTGAAAAGGCGCAGAAGAATCTCATCAAGTACCAAAGTATGGCGCGCCAGTTTCAGGAAAAATATCAGGAAACATTCGACTCGTTCCGCAAGAAAATGCTGGCGGCGAAATTAAATTCCAGCGCCGAGCAGGATTACTTCGATTGGGAACTGGCAACCACTGGTATTGAAGATATGCAGGACGAAATCAAAAAACTCAAACTGCTGAGTAAAAAAGCATGAAAGTTCCAGATATTGCCAATGGCTTGCAGAGGGAATTGAAACGCCGCAAGTATTTTATTCATTTGGAAATACTTGAACAAACCTTGAGTTTGATAAAAGCGCGCTTGTATATTTCTTCTGACTTGTTTGTGCAAGTCTATCGAAATGACCGTTTTCAAACCACAAACCTTGTTTTGATTCATAATGGAAACAGGCTGTTTGCGCGTGATGAAGTGGATGGTCGTTGGCACAGGCACATTCATACTGCTCCTGAAGAACACGATTTTAGCCTGGATGGTCAACGCGCAATTGAATTACAAGAATTTCTGGACGAAGTGGAAAAAATATTAGCAGATCTAAATTTGCCATAGGTGAAAAAATATGACACAGTCCCTTGATCGCTCCAAACTTGAATCCCTGCTCAAATCGGAAGAGCAACTCTTCCACAAAACTCACCCCAAATCTTACGAACTGTACCAGCG
>JAIFKY010000311.1 GCA_020049345.1 Anaerolinea sp. | reverse complement strand
TCACAACCGCGAGGGCATCGGTGCCAACACGAATTTCAATCGGTTCGCGACCAATGGCTTTGCAGGCTTCCACTTCGCTGTCTTTGATGCCGCGGGAGGCATTCGCAATGTCGGTCTCGCCGGCAACGCAGAAGCGCTCGTAGCCGCCGCCAGAGCCGATGCTATCAACGGTCACGTTGCCAGCGAAACCTTCCTGTTGGAAGAGTTCAGCCATGCGTTCGGAAAGGGGGAACACGGTCGAGGAGCCAGCGGTGACGACATCACCTTCAACGGCATCCGGGGCATACATCGCCATCGGGTCTGCTTCGGTGGGGACGGCGGTGGGCTCTGGGGCTTTGGTGGGTTCAGCGGGAGCCGCAGTGGGTTCTTCAACGACGGGCGCTTCAGTGGCTGGGGCGCCGCAAGCGGCGAGCAAGAGGCTCATAGCCACTACAACAAACAAAAATGAACGAACTGTTTTTGACATTTCTTTTCTCCTATAGTTTTATACAACGGTGTGATGATACACATCCGCTCTTAATGGCAAAGGAAGGATAGGTTAACGTCTTGTTATCAAAAAAAGGCTCTACCGTTTTCAAAGTCTCGAAGACTCAAAGGAAAAAACTTAGTGACCTAGTGTCTTGGTGACTTTGTGGTTTACAACGCTTTACTTATGCAAGAAGTCTACTGCGAAAACTCGCGTAATTAGCGAAAAGGGTTTTTATTTCGATTTCATTCCCACCAGAAGCAAAAAATTTCCGAAGTCTTAAAGACCTCGGAAATTTTGAAATTATTTCACCGTCACCTGAATTACCGCTGTTTCCACAATTTGGTCTGACCTCACCACTTGCAACTGAACGGCATACAACCCGCTGAAACCTTTGGTATCCCATTCTGCCAGCACGCCGCTTTCGACGGGAGTGATGATGTCGCCGCCGAGTTGAGTCCACGTTTGCGGATTGAGTCCCTTGCCGACTTGCACGCGGTAGTAACTGAAATTTTCACCCGAAGCCGTGCCGACGATTTTCACCACGTCGCTGACTTCTGCGAACAACTCAGGCGATGTGATATTCACTGTCGGCTTGACGGGCGGGGATTGAATGGCATCGTAAGATGTGGGTGGAATTTCCAAGCCTGCGCTCAACGCCCAATCACGCGCCGTTTCGGGGACGAGCATGTAGACATGATTTTCAATCAATTCGGGCGGAGTGAACACGGTGGCGAGCAAACCCGTTTCGCGGTTGATTCCAAACTCACGATATAAATTGTCGGCTTGAATGGGTTCACTGCCGTTCAGAAAAATCTCGCTCACCAAATTGGGACATTCCTTCGTAGGCAGCATCCCCGATGGGTCGCAAACGGTCACGGTGGAAATTCCTTGCGGCATGGTCCAACCGTCAGCGGGGACATTTGCCGAAGCGGTCTGCATCAACGCATTCCAGAGCGCGGCGGGGAATCGCGGCGAGACGGTTTCATTTTCGCCATGCACGCCCGTCCACGTCACCACCACATGCGACGGCGTGAAGCCAACCACCCACGCATCGCGCCCGTCAGACGTTTGCCCCACCTTCACGCCAGCGGGTCGTCCAATTTCCAGCGCGTTCGATTTGCCGAGCGAAGCCCAACGCGCATTTTCATCGCTCAAGACATTTGTCATCAAATATGCCAGCGCGGGCGTCAGCACGGGTTTCGCCTGCGGCAAAGTCCAATCCAACAGCGAGGCATGGTCGGCGCTTTCCACGCGCAGCACGGCGGCGGGCGAAAAAGTATCGCCGATGTTTTGCCCAAAGTAAACGCCCTGCGTGCCAAACACGCCATACGCGCCCGCGAGTTTCAGCATGTTCACATCAGAATTTATATCAATCCCAAACGACGACGCGATGTCCGTCACGTTTTCGATTCCCATTTGAGTCTTCAACGTTTCTACAGGCACTTGATAATCATTCGCCAACGCAATTCGCAGACGCATGGGTCCGTGAAATTTTCCGTCAAAGTTTTGGATGGATGACTCGTTGGGGATGTCCCAGGTTAATGAGGCTGGACTCAAGCCGCGAGTGAATCCTGTTAAATAGACAAACGCATCCAAACTCGACCCTGAGCGGTGTGCGGTCACGAGAGGAGTTTCCACGCCCTGGCTTGTCTCGCCGACCAACGCCAGCACCTGTCCATTTGTCGGGTCGAGAATCAACGCGCTTGCAGAAGATTCCGCGAGAGTCACGGCAGGCGGAAGCGAAGGCAGGAGTCGCGCAGAGTCGCAATTCGTTTTGGGTTCGGCGAGTCCCGCCATGCGCGCGGCATAAACTTCGGTAGCACACGCGGCTTGACTTTGCAAATCGTAATCCAGCGTGCTGATGATGTTCAATCCGCCGCGCTCGATTCGGTCACGCGGAATTTGCGACTCTGCCTGAGCGAGGACCATGTTCACGAAAGCCGAATCCGCACTGAGCGTAGGCGAAGTGTCGGGCGCGCTTCGACTTCGCTCAGCGAGAAGTTCGGGAGTCTCCGCCAGAGCCAATCCAGTCGCTTCGTCGCTCAAGAGTCGGAATCCATTCATCATGTGAATCACTTCGCGCCCGCGCTGTAACGCCACCTGCGGAGCATCCAGCGGATTGAGGGCGGGAGTTTCGCTTGCCGCCGCGAGAATCGCAGACTCGGCGAGCGTGAGTTGGTCGGCGGATTTTCCAAAATAAAGTTGGGCGGCAGCTTCGGCGCCAAAGGCGTACCTGCCGAAGTGCGCGCTGTTGAGATACCACTCGATGATTTGCTCGCGCCCAAACTGCGCGGTGATTTGCGCGGCGAGAATCCGCTCGCGGACGGCGCGGCGCGTGGACGGTTCTTCGTTGTAAAGAATCAAATCGCTGACGAGTTTTTGCGCGATGGTCGGGTGCGAGTCGGGGTCGGTGATTCCCTGCAACGAGTTTTTGCGCGATGGTCGGGTGCGAGTCGGGGTCGGTGATTCCCTGCAAGGTATAGCCCGCGTGCGACCAGAAGCGCGGGTCGGCAACGGCGAGCGCGGCGTTAACCAAATTGGTTGGGATGTGCTGTGGGTTTTGTTCGTTGATGGGGATGTAACGGCGCGGGGCATCCTCGGGAGCGGATGAGAAGCGGAAAAGCGGATGTTCGCCCGTGCGGTCATAAATGCGCGTGGGCTGGAGCAGAAGTCCGTCGGGCGGATTGAGCAGTCGCGGCAGGATTTCCACCGAGGGCAGGTCGCGGGTCACGTCGGCGTAGGCGAACGCGCCCAGCAAAATCAACGCGGCGAGGACGAGCGAGAAGACCATCCCAAAGCCAAGCAATGCGCCACGCGCGCGACTGGATGATTTCCGTTGTTTGTCAAGTCGCCGCTCTCGGCGGGCGCGGAGGATGGGGAGGTATTTTTGCATTCCCCTATTGTACTAAAGACCGTGGACGGTGGATGGTAGACGATAGTTTGCAGGAATTATTTCATTGCCAAATCCACATAACAACATATAATAGAGTTTGTAGAATATTTGTGCTTATTTGTGAATTCCAATGAACTTCAAAATTAACGAAACTACAACCAAACTACGCGGCGGTTATTACACTGACCCCGACATTGCAAATTTTCTCCTGAAATGGGTTTTGAACATTCATCCAAAATCCATTCTGGAGCCAAGTTGCGGTGACGGCGTTTTTCTGCGTGGTTTGTCAAAAATAAGCACAAACGGGTTGAAGTCCATACAGGCGTTTGAAATTGAGCCTGTCGAAGCGGAGAAGGCAAAACAGTCTGCAGGGAATTTCAAGAAGGTTGACGTTCAAATTACATCGCGCGATTTTCTTGGATGGTCACTTACAAGACTGTTGAATCCACCGCAGTTTGATGCGGTAGTTGGAAACCCACCGTTCATTCGTTATCAATATTTAGATGGCGATTTGCAAAACATCTCGGAACAGATTTTCAAAGTCTTTCATTTACCTTTCACAAAACATACCAATGCATGGGTTCCATTCATTATTTCATCTTTGGCTCTGCTTCGTCCAGGTGGCAGACTCGCCATGGTTGTTCCTTCCGAATTACTGCATGTGCTTCATGCAGAATCCCTTCGCTTATATCTAACAAAAGTTTGCTCCCGCGTACTTATCTTTGACCCGCAGGAATTATGGTTTGAAGGTACGCTTCAAGGCGCAATTTTATTGTTGGCAGAGAAGAAAAATTCCCCTGAAGAACACTTTCAGGGCGTATCCATAATTCCGACTCGAAGCAAAGATTTTCTCTCTGAAGACCCAGAAGAGTATTTTGAAAAAGCAAAGTATACAAATGGCGAAACGGTAAAAGGTAAATGGATGCTTGCATTATTAACAAGCGCCGAACGCGAAGTTTTGTCAAAAGCAAAAGAGAATTCAGGCGTTTACCAATTTGATGATATTGCCGATGTTGCCGTTGGAATCGTCACGGGGGCAAATGATTTCTTCCTCGTGCCTGACGCAATCGTCAAACAATATTCTCTCAAAAAATGGGCTTACCCGATGTTTGGGCGAAGCGAGCATGTCCCAGGCATTGTTTTTGATGACGATGCAATTACCCGAAACAAGGAACTCGGTGTCCCCACTAATTTCATTTGGTTTTCTGATGAAAAAATTTCATCCCTACCAGATGATGTAAAAACTTATATAAAACTTGGTGAAAAAGAGGAACTTCATAAACGATATAAATGTCGCATTCGGGAGCCTTGGTATAGCGTGCCGTCTGTGTACTCAACCACCATTGGGTTGCCCAAGCGAAGTCACAGTTTTCCGCGTTTAGTTTTCAATAAGGCGCAAGCCTACACCACAGACACAACCTATCGGGTGCGCCATAAGAAATTTGACGAACCGACAATTGTTTATTCCTTCATCAATAGTCTGACCGCCCTTACAGCAGAAGTGGAAGGAAGGCATTACGGCGGCGGCGTATTAGAACTCGTTCCATCCGAAATTCGCAAATTACTTGTCCCCATCAAAAAGAGCAGCGAAAAAGAAGTTTACAAATTAAACGCTGTTATCCAAAAAGGTATTGACCCCGAAGAATTGTTGGCTGCTCAAGATGAAAAAATCCTGACTCCGTTGGGCTTCGGCAAACATGAAACAAACCTGCTTAGTCAGGCATGGTCTCGCTTGCGTCTACGACGACAACGTCAGGATGCCAAAGAAATTGTGGAAGAAGATTAAGGCTTATTCGACTACAAGAATGAAAGGTTCTGCTTGACCTTGGGGTGATGCATACAAACTAAAAGTTTTCCCTACCAAATTAAGTTCCCGAATAGATTCCGCAAGGTCGCCCCAATGCAAAATGGTCGTGTAGTTGTGCTGTCCTGATTCGCCGCTGGGCTTGTGGCTAATCAGCAGTTCATGAATCCCATAACTTTTTCCAAGCAGGTAAACATCAAATCTGGCTTCGGCTTTTTCACTATATGGTTTCGTTTTCCAAACAGACCAAGTTAAATGTCCAAAAACATCGTTCCTGAAATAGGTTGTCTGGTTTATGAAATTGTCAGCCACTTTCCATTTTGCCTGAACCAATCGTAAACCACCTGTAACATTTCCTTCCTGTCTCTGAACATCCGAAGCAGGGAGTTTTGTTTTCTGCCAAAGTAATCCGCCCAATTCAGGCATACTGAATACTTGGGTGTGTTTTACTGTGGCGTTTGTTTTTACTGGCGAAGATTTTTTGAAAAAATTTCTCAATATAGGCGGACGCTTGATTTTCTCCACGCCAAATGGAGATTTGGGAATACCCGCTCCCTTTGTCGGCTTTAAAGTTTTTGACCGACTCTTCCGAATTTCCTTTTCGGTTGGCACATCGCCACGTTCAACAAGGGTTTGGATTAATTCGTTCGTCAAAGTTTGTGACGTTGACCCTGTTGGATTTAAGTAGAGTTCAAGAGACGAAAAGAACTCGGCGTATTCCGCATGGTCAGACGGGAATTCAAACGTGGTTCTTGTCGAAGCTTCATAGTTTGTATAAAGTCCGCCATCAGTCAAATTGTTTGAGCCTACAAAAACTTCCGCGCTTTTACCTGTCGCTTCAAACAGGTAAATTTTAGGGTGGAAAGTATGTCCACCGCGCGCATTGTGAACAAGCATTGAGTTGACCCCAAGCGAATTAATTCTTTTCAATGCTTCTGCAGATGTTGAATTAACATCAAAGCCGACAACGATGTTAATGTTGGCTCCTCTTGCTTTAGCGTTCAAAACATCAGATTCAAGTCGTTGTATGGCATTCGCATTTGCAAATGCTGAAATGAGCCACACTTTATTGTAAAAAGGATTTTGTGATGAGAGAAGGCTTTTGAGAATTTCTCCCATTTCAATGCTGGATGGTTGAAGGACAATGCTGGTTTTCATAAAATGCCCTTTATTATTTTTTTTTGATTTTTTAGGTATAAGTCATGTTTCAAACACAATCTTCACATCCAGCAGAATTTCGTTTTTCACAGACTACGCGGCGTATCGAAGCGCTTATTCAACGGCTTCGCCAGTCAACTGTGGATAGGCTTTTAGCATTTCGGCTTTGGTCGCACCGCAGGCAAACAATTCAAGGATAAATTCAATGCTCAGGCGCGTACCAACAATATGGGGCTTTCCACTCAAAACTTCGGGGTTATAAGCGATATGGGTAAACATAGCCTGTCTCCTGAAAAACTGGCTACGCCAGCCGTTTGTAGAGTTCCGCGTTCTTGCTCAAGACCCGTTCCACGACCTTTTGAAAATCATCCAGCGGGCGGGACAATAACTCCTCCAAACTAGCGCGCACCAACTCTTCGGGAGCAACGCGAAAACGCTCGGCGAGTTCTTCCAGTTTCTTCAATCGGTCGTTGGGGATGGTAATTGTAAATGTAGTCATAAGTT